>NZ_JBEZUT010000288.1:0-11051 GCF_040636595.1 Kitasatospora sp. NPDC036755 | reverse complement strand
TCGTCGTTCAGTGACCGACGCCCGGGCGAGGTCCGATCGACGCCCGGGTGCGAGTCGAATCCGCGGTTAACTACCGTTCAGTAGAGATCCTAGGGTCTCAGCTCCTGCACCAGCTCGCAGTTCCGGGCGACCCTGCCGGAGACCCAGTCGCGCAGCCACGCGGACAGCCGCGGGAGCGGCAGGTCGGACGGGGCCAGGCCGGTGAGCACGCACCCGGTCGCCGCCGCCCCGCCGACGTTGACGACCACGTCCGGCAGGACGGTGTGGCCGGCCTCGCGCAGCAGCCGGCGGGCCGGTGCGGTGCAGCTCAGGTTCCCGCCCTCGACCACCAGGCGGGCCCGGACCTCCGGGACCGCCTCCTCGTCGACCGCGGAGGCGGACGCGGCCAGCACCAGCACGTCGGCGTCGACGTGCAGCCACGCCCGCCCGGGCCCGTGGGCCGTGACCCGGGCGGGCAGCCGGCTGCGGTCGATGGTGCCGTCGCTGCTGGTGAGCGCGGTGAGTTCGGCGACGGGCAGTCCTTGCTGGTCCTCGACGGTGCCCCGGACGTCGGCCACCGCCACCACCAGGTGGCCGTGGGCGGCGAGGTGGGCGGCGACCGCGCGCCCGACGGTGCCGAAGCCCTGGATCGCGACGCGCTGCGGGGTCCGCGCACCGGAGGCCCGCAGGGCGCCGAGCACCGCGACGGCCACGCCGTAGCCGGTGATGTCGGCCATGTGGTCCCACAGTTCGGCCCAGCCGACGGTGAGGCGGGTGGTGCCGGGGCGGCGGGTGACGTCGTACCCGGCGGCCTCGAAGGCCAGCCGCCGGTCGGCGTAGGTGGTGCCCTGGTCGCAGCCCAGGTACACCCCGCCGTGCAGCAGGGGGGCCGCGGCGCGGCCGAACCCCCGCATCACCTCCTGCCGTTCGACGGCGGCGTCCGGATCGGGGGCGATGCCGGCCTTGGCGCCGCCGATGGGCAGGCCGACCAGCGCCAGCTTGTGGGTCATCGCCCTGGCGAGCCCGGCCAGCTCCTGCTCGGTCACCGTCGGGGTCATCCTGGTGCCGCCCATGGCCAGGCCGTCGACCATGGAGTCGACGACGACCCAGCCGCGGGCCCGGCACTCCGGGAGGTTCAGGGTGGTGGAGAGCACGGGCGCGGGAGCCGGGCGCGCGCCGTGCGGCGCGAGCGCGGGGCTCACCGCGCACCCTCCTCCGGGACGGACCGCAGGCGCAGGCTGCGGGGGCGCATGTCGGTCCACACGCGTTCGATGTGCGCGAGGCAGTCGTCCTTGGCGCCCCGGACGCCGGCCTCGTGCCAGCCCGCCGGCGTCTCGCGGTCGGCGGACCAGATCGAGTACTGCTCCTCGTCGTTGACGACGACCTTCCACTGCTCGGGTGTCGTGCTGGTCATGCCGTTACCTCCGGTTGTCGGTGCTCGAGGGGTCCGCCGGGCGGCGGAGGGGTGGAGCCGGTTCGTGGCCGGCGTCGGGGCGGGTGCCGCGACGGGCGGCGAGGTGGGTGGCGAGGCGGGCGTCGAGGCCGTCCAGCCAGGCCGGCAGGCTGGGGGCGCGCAGCAGGCCCGTACCGATGAGCACGCCGGCGAAGCCCTCGTCGAGGAGGCGGGCGGCGTCGTCGGGGGAGCGGACGGCCCCGGCGCTGACCGGGCACCGGGTGCCGCCGCGCAGCACCGCGGGCAGGAGCGACGAGCTCCGCCCGAGGTCGCCCGCGCCGCGCTCGCGGTCGGTGATGTCCTTGTTGTTCACCGCGACCACGCACTCCTCGGCGCGCGGTACGCGGCTGATCTCCTCCTCGGTGGTGACCTCGACGAACGGGGTCAGGCCCAGGCGCAGGCCGTGCTCGACCAGGTGGCCCAGGGTGGCGCGCGGCAGCAGCGCGGCGGTCAGCAGGACGGCGGACGCGCCGTTCTCGCGGGCCTCGCGCAGTTGGCCGCGGCGGGTGATGAAGTCCTTCTGCAGGACGGGCAGGTCCGTCGCCTCCACGACCTCGCGCAGCAGCTCCGGGGTGCCGCCGAACCACCGCCCGGTCACCACCGACAGGCAGGGTGCGCCGGCGTCCCGGTAGTCGGCGACCATCCGGGCGGCGGACCTGCCGCCGAACAGGTCGTGCCCGGCGGCGTCCTGGCGCTTGAGCTCCATGATCACCGGTCGGCGGGCGTCCAGCAGCGCCTCGATGAAGGCGGCCGTCATCCGGATCCTCCGGCAGCCCCGGCGCCGTCCGGCACCCGCCAGCCGCGCCGCACGGCCGTGATCCGGTCGGTGCTCAGCTGTCCGTCCGGGTCCCTGGCCGCGGTGTCCACGTCGACGCCCAGGTACAGGGGGTGGTCCACGACCGCCCGGTAGTCCTCCCGGTTGTCGGCCGAGATGCCGCCGGCCAGCAGGAAGGGGCGGGAGAGGCGGTCGGCGATCCCGAGGACGGCCTCGCGGTCGGCCGGTCGCCCGGTACTGCCGATCCGGCCGTCGCCGGCCACCGCGTCCAGCAGGAAGAGGTCCGTTCCCGCCCGCTCGTAGGCCGGGATCAGCGACCGCTCCGCGCGGGTGTCCGCACCCAGGTGCAGCACCTTGACCACGGTGAGGTCCGTGGTGCTCTTCAGGGCGCGGACCAGTCCCGGCGGCTGGTAGCCGTGCAGTTGGACCCACGGCACCCGCCCGGCGCCCGTCGCGGTGCGAATCGCCCCGGCGTCGTCGAGGAAGGTCACGAGGACCGGACGCAGCCGCGCCGTTCGGTGTGCGGCGTGTGCTACCAGAGTGAGTTGACGGAGCGTCAGTTCGGCGCGGCCGCCCGGAACGCCGTGCCACAGGCCGACGAGGTCGGCTCCGGCCCGGTCGAGCGATGCCACGTCCTCGGCCGAGGCGGCTCCGCAGATCTTGAGCAGCATCGGGCGTCACAGTCCCAACATGGCGGCGACACGGTTGCGTTGGATCTCCGAGGTGCCCGAGTAGATCGGGCCGGCGACCGCGTCGCGCAGGTCCTTCTCCAGCCCGTACTCGGCCAGGTAGCCGCTGCCGCCGAAGATCTGCACGGCGGCCAGCGCGGAGGAGAGGTTGCTCTCGCTGGCGAGGAGTTTGCTGACGGCGATGTCCCGCGTGACGTTCTCGCCCGCCGTCAGCCGGACCGCCGTGTCGTAGAGCCACTTGCGCGCGGTGTCCAGGCCGATGCTCATCTCCACAAGCTTGTGGGAGACCGACTGGTACGAGCCGATCGGACTCCCGAACTGGACGCGTTCCTTGGCGTACTCGACGCAGCGGTCGAGCCGGTACCGCATCTGTCCGGTGCTGATGACGAAGGAGCAGAGGATCTCCCACTTCATCACGTGGTCCAGGACCAGGAACCCGGACCCGACCCGGCCGATCACGGCGGACGCGGGGATCCTGCAGTCGTCGAAGTGCAGTTCGCTCAGCGGCGCGGTCCGCAGGCCCATGGTGGCGACGGGCGGCCCGATGACGAGGCCCGGGGTGTCCCGCTCCACGACGAAGGCGGTGACGCTGAGCGGGCCGCTGCTCGGGTGGGTGCGCGCGTACACCACGAACACGTCGGCCACCGGGCCGTTGGTGATGAACGCCTTGCCGCCCCGCAGGACGAAGGCGTCGCCCTCGCGGGTGGCCGTGGTCCTCATCGCCAGCGCGTCGGAGCCGCTCTCGGTCTCGCTGATCGCGTGCGCCCCGATCGTCTCGCCCGAGCAGATCCCCGGCAGGTGGCGCGCCTTGAGCTCCGGCGAGCCGAACCGCTGCAGCGGGACCCCGACGCCGACCAGGTGGGTGGCGACCGAGAAGTTCAGTCCGCCGTCACGGCATCCGGTGCCGAGTCGTTCGAGCACGTGCATGGTGGTGAGCAGGTCCTGGCCCAGCCCGCCCCACTGCTCGTCGAAGGGCAGGCCGAGGATTCCGGACCTCTGGATCAGCTTCCACTTGTCCCACGGGAAGGCTCCTTCGGCGTCCCCTTCGAGGTGGCCGGAGCTGAGCTCCTCGCACCACTGGGCGATCCCCTCGCCCAGGGCGATCTGGTCGTCGTTCCACCTGATCATCTGTCGGTCCCGTCAGTACTCGGAGAACTCGGCGGAGTCGAGGTCGTGGCGTTCGTCGCCGCGCAGCGCGGGCGAGAACACGCACACCAGCCGGAGGTCCTCGTCCGGGCTCGCGATCAGGAAGTGGGCGTCGTTCCGGTCGAGCGCGTACAGGGTGCCCGGTTCGAGCGGGTGGGAGGTGCCGTCGGTGTCCACGACCTCGCCCTTCCCCTCGATGCAGTAGCACGCCTCCAGGTGGCGGCGGTACTCCAGCCGGGACTTGGTGCCGGCGCGGACGGTGGTGTCCGTCATCGTGTAGCCCAGGCCGTCGGACTCGAGCAGGAACCTGCGGCTGAGCCCGTTGCCCCAGTCCACGGTCTTCACGTCGGCAAGGTGTCGAACGATCATCGGGTGTGTCTCCTAGCGGCTTGTCGAATGCGGTGAAACGGTCTGAACGAAGGTGTGGAACTCCTCGACCATGTCGGCCCCTCGGGCGAGGGCGTGCTCGATCCGGGCGACCCCGGCGCTGCCCACGACGACGGCGTCGGCGCCGAGGCCGTGCAGCAGGTCGACGTCCGCCCGGGAGCGGACGCCGAACCCGACGGCGATCGGTACGGCGGTCCGCGGCCGCAGCGCGGTCAGCGCGGCGGCCAGCTCCCGGTGGTCGGCCGTGAGCCCGCCGCCGCTGCGGCCGTAGTGGGCCACCAGGTACAGGTACGCGGTGGCGCACTCGGCGGCGGCGGCCTTCACCTCGGGCGCCGACGCGGCGTAGCAGGTGGCGACCAGGGGCAGCCCCGCCTCCCGCACCGCGTCGAGGCAGCCGGCCCGCAGGCGCGGCGGCAGTCCGTGGACCAGCAGCCCGTGGACGCCGGCGTCGGCGACCCGCCGGACGAAGCCCGGCACGGTCAGCTCCCTGACGGTGTGGCTCCAGTCGGCCAGCAGTGCCACCCGCAGGTGGCGCAGCCGGGGCAGGACCCCGCCGAGGAGGTCGAGCACCTCGTCGAGTCCGACGCCGTCGGCCAGGGCCCGCTGGGCCGAGCGGCGGATGACGGGCCCGTCGGTGGCCGAGTCCGGGAAGGGCACCGCCAGCTCCAGGCAGTCCACCCGGCAGTCGTCGAGCATCCGCAGGACGTCGGCCAGGACGGGCAGCGGGGGGTCCCCGGCGTTGAGGAACACCGCCAGGCCGGGCCGGTCCGGCGGCCGGCGGGCGAAGAACCCGCTCATCGGGCACGCTCCGGCCGGGCGCGCAGGCGGTCGACGAGGTCGCGGGCGGCACCGCCGCGCAGGGCCTCGTCGGCCGCCCGGATCGCCTCCGGCCACCCGTCGATCAGCCCGCTCGCGACGGCCAGTGCGGCGGCGTTCAGGCAGACGGTGCGGGTGGCGGGCGCCGTGCCCGCTCCGGAGAGCACGCCGAGGAAGTGGTCGACCACGTCCTCCCCCTCCCCGGCCGGCCGCAGTCCGGCGATCGTGCCGGTCGAGGTCGAGGTCGAGGTCGAGGTCGAGGTCGAGGTCGAGGTCGAGGTCGAGGTCGCGGCCCCGGGGCCGGTGGCCTCGGGCGGCAGCCGGATCGGGCCGGTGCCGTCGTTGCTGAGGACCAGGTTGTCGACGGAGTCGACGAGCTCGTCGATCCCCAGCCCGTTGGAGCACAGCCAGATCCTCCGGTCGGCGACGGTCGCGGCGACCTCGCCCAGCGCCGGCAGCAGCGAACGGTCCGAGACGCCGACGAGCTGGGCGGAGACCGGCACCGCGGCCAGGAAGGGGCCGACGGAGTTGACGAACCCGCCGATCGTCCGCAGGTCCATCGGCACGATGCTCCGGGCCAGCAGCGCCACCTCCCGCGGGTAGACGAAGTTCCCCGGGAAGGCGATGCCGAAGCGTTCCAGCTGGGCCTCGGTCCGCTCGTACGAGGCGGTCCTTCCGATGCCGAGACGGTCGAGCAGGTCGTGGGAGCCGCACGTGCTCGTGTAGGCGCGGGATCCCGTCTTGACGACGCGGACGCCCAGGGCCGCGGCGAGGAAGGCCGCCGCCGTGGAGATGTTGAAGGTGGCCGGCCCGCCCCCGGTGCCGACGATGTTGGCCGTGCCGTCCAGCCGCGCGGTGACGGCCGGCCGCCGCTCGTCCAGCGAGCGGAGCATCGCGACCAGCGTGTCCCGGTCGGGCATCCGGGTGGACAGCGAGGACAGCAGCGCCACCGACTCGCCCGGCCGGAGGGCGCCGTCCCGCAGCTGGTCCCAGAAGGACCCCCACAGTTCCTGGTCGACGGCGCGGTCCCGGCGGATCAGCGCTCGCAGCACCTCGTGCATGACTAGCGGGCGTCCGTCCGCTGCGGCTGGGCCTGCTCGATGAACCTGCTGATCGAGCCGACGGAGCGGAAGCTGTCCGGGTCGAGGTCGAACTCCTCGACGCGCACGTCGAAGCGGTCCTCCAGCCAAGCGATCGTCTTGAGCAGACCGAGGCTGTCGATGACCCCGCCGTCCACGAGGTCGTAGTCGGAGTCCAGCTCGTCCGCGCCGACGTCGGGCAGGAACTCCTCGATGATGAACTGGGTGACTACCGCGGCGTGGTTCACGTGGCCGTTCCTTCGGTGGGCTGGGAGGGGGAGCAGTCGCGCTCGACGGGCCTGCGGTCGATCTTTCCGGTGGACGTCCTGGGCAGCGGGTCGTCCACGATCCGCAGGGTCGAGGGGACGGCGGTGAGCGGGAGGCGCTGTGCGCAGTGCCGGCGCAGCGCCAGGGAGTTCAGCCGGCTGCCCGGGGCGCGGCGGACCACGCTCCGCAGCAGGCGGCCGGCCACCGGGTCGGGTACGGCCACCACGGCGGCCTCGACGACCTCGGGGTGGTCGAGCAGCACCTGTTCGACCTCGTGGGTGTTGACCCGGGTGCCGCGGACCTTGACCTGGTGGTCGTTCCGGCCTTCCAGGGTGATGCGGCCGTCCTCGTCCCGCCGGACGAGGTCGCCGCTGCGGAAGTAGCGCCGGGTCTCCCCGTCGTGGTGGTGGGTCGCGAACCTGTCCGCGTCCTGGGCCCGGTCCAGGTAGCCGTCGGTCTGGAAGGGCGTCGCGACGTGGAGTTCGCCGGTGCCCGGCCCGGTCACGATCCCGCCGTCGGCGCCGACGATCAGCGCGTGGACTCCGGGCAGCGGACGCCCGATCGGCACCGGACCGTCCGCCGGCTCGGTGCCGTCGACCTCGTGCAGGAAGCTGTCGTTGGTCTCGGTGCAGCCGTAGAGGTTGTGCAGCCGCGCGCCGGGGAACAGGCGCGGAAGCTCGGCCAGGCAGCGGGCGGGCAGGCTGTCGCCGGTGAAGACGACGTGCTCGACGGTGTCGAACCGCCGGCCGCTGCGCGCGGTCCCGTCGACCAGCAGTTGGTAGAACATCGGGACCGCCTGGACGAGTCGGACCTCGTGGCGGGACAGCAGGTCCAGCAGGTGGCCCGGTTGGGTGGCCCGGGCCGGATCGACCAGGACGACGCGGCCGCCGTACTTGAGCGTGGTCCAGACGTCCAGCAGGCACAGGTCGAAGGTGAGCGGGGCGTAGTTGAGGACCGTCGTCCCCCGGCGGATGCCGAACCGCTCGCCGGCCCAGGTGGTGAAGCGGTCCACCGCCCCCGTGCTCAGCGGCACGATCTTCGGCCGCCCGGTGGAACCGGAGGTGGTGAACATGAAGGATGTGTCGGCGGCTCCGGTGGCGCGCGGCGCCCTCGGCTCCGCCCGCCGGTCGGGGGCCTCCGGCCCGGGGGCCGGGGGGCCTTCCGGCGACAGGACGTGCCGGATTCCGGCCCGCTCGGCCGACGCGAGGGAGGCGGTCCCCTCCGCCGTGGGCGCCGGCAGCAGCAGGAAGCGCCGCCCTTCCAGCAGGCAGGCGAGCACGAGGGCGATCGTCGGGGGCGACTTGGCGGCCGGGATGCCGATCGGCTCGTCCTCGTCCGGGACGAGCCGGGCGATCCGCGGGCGCTCCCGCTCGGCCAGCCGGTGGAGTTCGCGGTAGGTCGTCTCCTCCCCGTGCCACACCAGGGCCGGATCGCCGGGGTGGTCGGCGGCGTGCGAGACGAATGAACCTACCAGGCTCTGCTGCTGCGTCATGACTTCTCCGAGTTCATGCGACAGGGTGGGATCCATGGACAACGGATGAGTTCATGCAATGGGTTCACCGATCTTTTTCGGAACAATGAAGGGCCGACACGAAAGGGGCCCATCCGGCCGCCTTCCCGGCGAAAGAAGAATTATCACGTGGTTCACGTCCACGGAAGTGGTGTGCCCGATCGGCACCATGACTGCACGTCAGGATGGGTCTCGCGGCCGGATGCGCGGATGTTAGCCGTCGAGTGCGTTCAATCCGCATAAGGATTACCGGGGTCTGGCGTAAAGATTGTCCTGATGCCTCCGACCCCCTTCCGCGTCTTGCGGAGTGAGACGGGAGCTGCCTACTATCCGCCGTACTGTTCGCGAACCAGCGAATCGGCGAGGGGATTTCCGGGACGCTTATGCGGTCCCGATCGCCGTGAAAGGTGGATCCGTCATGCCTGGCTCCGATCGGAGCGCGTACGCTCCGACCCCGTTGTCCTTCGCCCAGCAACGGCTGTGGTTCCTCGACCGGCTGCGGCCGGGCCGGCCCGACCACAACGTCCCGACCGCGGTCCGGCTGCGTGGCCGGCTGGACCAGGAGGCGCTCGTCCGGGCGCTGACCGAAGTCGTGCGGCGCCACGAGGTGTTGCGCGGCAGGATCGTCGACTCGGAGGACGGCCCGTGCCACGTCACGGAGCCGGTCGGGACCTTCGTGCCGACGGTCACCGATCTGACCGACACCCCGGCGGAGCGGGCCTGGCAGCGGGCCCGGGAGCTGGTGGCAGCCGACCTGGCGACCCCCTTCGACCTCGGGACCGCCCCGATGCTGCGGGCCCGACTGGTCCGCGTCGCGGCCGACGACCACCTGCTGGTCCTGGTGATCCACCACATCGCCTGTGACGGCTGGTCGCTGCCGGTGCTGTGGCAGGAGTTCTCCGCCGCGTACGGCGCCGCCGTCGGCGGTCGGCCGATCGCCCTGCCGGACCTGCCCGTCCAGTACGCCGACTTCGCGGACTGGCAGCGAAGCCACCTCGCCGGAGCGGCACTGCAAGGCCAACTCGCCTACTGGCGGGAGCACTTGTCCGACCTGACCCCGTCGGCCCTCCCGACGGACCGGCCACGCCCCGCGGTGTGGTCGGGTCGGGGCGAGCAGGTCGGCATCGAGATCCCCGCGGAACTCGCCGACCGGATCCGCGTACTGGGGCGCACCCACGAGGTGACGCCGTTCATGACGCTGCTGGCCGCCTTCCAGGTCCTGCTCGCGCGCTGCACGGGGCAGGCCGACGTGACGGTGGGCACCCCGATCTCCGGGCGGACCCGGATCGAGGTGGAGCCACTGGTCGGCTTCTTCGTCAACACGCTCGTCCTGCGCACCGACCTGTCGGGCGACCCCGGCTTCACCGAGGTGCTCGACCGGGTGCGGCGGTGCGCGGTGGACGCCTACGCGCACCAGGACGTCCCCTTCGAGCGGCTGGTGCAGGAGCTGCGGCCCGAACGCGATCTCGGCCAACACCCCCTGTTCACCGTCATGTTCCAGCTGGAGGATCCGCCCTCGATCCCGTCCGGCCTGCCGGGCCTTGAGGTGAGTGCCCATCAGATCCCGAACGAGGTGGCGAAGTTCGACATTGAGGTCTCCCTGACGGACCTCGGCGATCGCCTCTCCGGTGTGATCCGCTACGCCGCCGACCTCTTCGAGCGTGACACGGTGCGGCAGCTCGCCGAGGGCTTCACGGCGCTGCTCGACCATCTCGTCGGCGCTCCCGACCGGCCGATCTCGGCCTGGGGGACCCCGCCCGGCCTCCGGGTGAGCCCCGCCGTTCCCGGCGCTCCCACTCCGCGCCCCGCCGGTCCGCGGCCCGGCGCCGACCGGGCCGGCGCTCCCGCCGCCGGAACCGGGACCGAGACCGAACTCCTCGTGCTGGAGACCTGGGCCGAGGTGCTCGGAGTCACCCCGGACGGTGTGCACAGCGACTTCTTCGAGCTGGGCGGCCACTCGCTCCTCGCCTCGAAGGTCATGTCCCGGCTCGGCCGGGCACTCGACCTCGAACTGCCGGTCGTCCTGCTCTTCTACCACCCGACCGTCGCCGAACTCGCCGACGGCATCGACGCGGCGCTGCTGGCCGACCTCGGCGCCGCCGAGGCGGACCCGCTCCCCGCCGGAAAGGCCCGTCACCCGTGAAGGAACAGCCCAGTCGCCCCGAGCCCAGTCACCCCGAGCCCGGCCCACCGGCCGGTTCCACGCCGGCCGGTACGCGGGCCCTGCTCGATCGACGCGTCCGCGCCGCCCGCGCCAGGGCCGCCGAGGGCGAGCCGGAGGCCGCGATCCCGCCCCGCCCGGAGGGTGAGCGGGTGCCCTCGTTCACCCAGGAACGCATGTGGCTGGTCGAGCGGCTGTCCGACGGCCCGGCGCTGTACAACGTCCACGAGGTCTTCCGGCTGCGCGGCCCGCTGGACGTGGCCGCCCTCGGGCACAGCCTCACCGAGCTGGTGCGGCGCCACGAAGTGCTGCGGACCGCCTTCCCCGAGAAGGACGGGCGCCCCGTTCCCTCGGTCGAGCCGGCCCGGCCGGTCGACCTGCCCGTCACGGACCTCCGGACCGAGCCCGCGGAACGCCGGACGCGGCTGGCCCTCGACCTCGTCCACTCCGAGATCCTGCGCCCGTTCGACCTGGCCGCCGCCCCGCTGCTGCGCGCCTCACTGCTGCGGGTCGACGAGGACGAGCACGTCCTGGTGGTGGTCGTCCACCACATCGCCGTCGACGGCTGGTCGATGCCGCTGCTGTGGGACGACCTGTCGGCGATGTACCGGAGCCGGCTGGAAGGCCGCGAGCACGGGCTGCCGCCCTCGCGGATCCAGTACGCGGACTTCGCCCACTGGCAGCGGTCCCGGATCCCGGCCACGACGGAGAGCGCCAGGGCGGCCAGGATGACCACCCCGGCCACCAGGTAGGCCGTGCCCACCCGGGCCGGCTGGGTGGAGCGGGAGT
>NZ_JBEZUT010000287.1:0-11107 GCF_040636595.1 Kitasatospora sp. NPDC036755 | reverse complement strand
CCCGAGCCCCCCGGCTTCGCCGGCTCGCTCTCCCCGCCTCTCACCCTGATAGACGTCCATCCGCCCGGGGGGTTGCAGCCGGGTTCGAAGAAATTCTTCGCGACGTGACGGACGCCGGGCATGGCGGTGGCCCCGCGCATCGCACACCTGCCGGTCGACCCGTCGGAGGGGCCCGGCGGCTGGGTGCTCACCCCTGTCCCGCGCGCCGCGACGGCCGTTCGGACACGGCCCCGGAAGTGCCGCTCGCGCCGTCAGAATGCGGTCGCAGGGCCACAGGCCCCGCGCCCTGCGCCCCGGTGCCCGAGGAGCGGAGCGGTGGCTCGCCGGCGCTTCCGACCCCGGGCTGCCCGAAGTGGTGGTCGCGC
The DNA here is from genome assembly GCF_040636595.1 of Kitasatospora sp. NPDC036755. NCBI lineage: Bacteria > Bacillati > Actinomycetota > Actinomycetes > Kitasatosporales > Streptomycetaceae > Kitasatospora > Kitasatospora sp. NPDC036755. The sequence continues at coordinate 10,742 of NZ_JBEZUT010000287.1, read as the reverse complement.
CGCCGGCCACGTCGGCTGAAGCGGGGGGAGCGGTACTCCACGTCGCGAACATCCGCATCCGGGCCGACCGATGATCCACGGGAAACGTCTAGACCTCCCTCACGGCGTAGTTCCCCAGGGCGTTCTCCAGGCGGTCGTACGCCCGGACCGCCGAGGGACGGACCGCGGCGGCGATCGCGGCGTGGTCCTCGCCGGCCAGGGTGCGGCGGAACACCTCGGCGAACACCGCCCGATCGACGGCGGCGAGCAGCGCGGCGGCGACCCGGCACTCGAAGCCGACCGGCATCTCGTGCACCGCCTCGGCCAGCGCCTCCGCGAGTGCCGTCTCGCTCTGCTCGTGCAGCTCGCGCAGCCGGGCGGCCAGGGCGGGGCTGGCGGAGACGGTGCGGGCGAAGTCGGGGCCGGAGAAGCCGAGTCGGGCGTCGTGCCGGTCGAGCCCGGCGAGGCAGTCGCGGCGCAGTGCGGCGAGCGCGGACTCGCCCGGCGCGCGCTCCGAGACGGTGCCGGCGAGCCGGCCGGCGAGCTCCTCGTGCAGGTCGAAGAAGAGGTCCTCCTTGCGGGGGAAGTGGTTGGTGACGGTCATCTTGGCGACGCCGGCGGCGGCCGCGACCTCGGCGATGGTCGTGCGGTCGAAGCCCTGCTCGATGAAGAGCCTGGTCGCCGCGTGCGAGATGGCCTCGCGGGTGCGGCGCTTGTTGCGCTCGCGCAGGTTCGGGGTCGTCCCGGAGTCGGTCATGGCAGGAGCGTAGCGCACTTCGCTGGGTCGGGCACAGTAATTGGATTTGACCCAGCGAATGGGTCCGTCCTAAGTTCTTCCCGGGGGGCCGGAGCGGCCGCCCGGGACGGCGACCAGGGGAGGGCGCATGACGGCATCCGTCACCACGAAGGACAGGCCGGGCGAAGTCCGCCAGGAGGAGCCGGGGCCGATTCCGCCGGGTCTGTGGAAGATGGGCGGGGTGCTCGCGCTCGGGCCGGTGCTCGCGCTGCTGGACGCCACGATCGTCAACGTCGGCATCGACTCCGTCGGCCGCGACCTGCACAGCTCGATCGCGGCGGTGCAGTGGGTGGCCACGGGGTACCTGCTGGCGATCTCGCTGACCATGCCGCTCTCGGGCTGGGCCGCCGGCCGCTTCGGCGGGCGGCGGGCGTGGCTCGCCTCGGTGGTTCTGTTCGTGCTCGGATCGGCGCTGTGCGGCCTGGCCTGGTCGACGGGCAGTCTGATCGCCTTCCGGGTGCTGCAGGGGATCGGCGGCGGGATGATGCAACCGCTCGGCCAGGCAATCATCATACAAGCGGCCGGACCGTCCAGGGTCGGGCGGGTGATGGGCACACTGATGCTCCCGATCAGCCTGGCGCCGGTCCTCGGGCCGATCCTCGGCGGGCTGGTGCTGGAGCACTTCGACTGGCGCTGGATGTTCCTGCTGAACGTGCCGGTCGGGCTGCTGATCCTGCTGCTCGCCGCCCGCTGGCTGCCGGCTGACGAGGCGTCGGACGCGCCGAAGCCCCGGCTGGACGTGACCGGGCTGGTGCTGCTCTCGCCCGGCCTGACCGGTGTGGTCTACGGGCTCGCGACGATCGGTGAGGGCGCGACGGCCGGCTGGGTCGCCCTGGCGGTGGGCACGGTGCTGGTGGTGGTCTACGGCCTGCACGCGCTGCGGGTGGGGCGCGCGGGCGTCCGGGCCCCGCTGATCGACCTGCGGCTGTTCGCCCGGCGCGGCTTCAGCGTGGCGACGGCGAACAGCTTCCTGCAGGGCGCCGCGCTCTACAGCTCGATGTTCCTGGTGCCGCTCTACTACCAGCAGGTCAGGCACGCCGGCGCGGTCGAGGCCGGTCTGCTGCTGGCTCCTCAGGCCCTCGGCACGGCGGTCACCGCGATGCTGGCCGCCCGGATGACGGACCGTGTCGCGCCGCGCCCGCTGATCCTGACCGGTATCGCCTACTCCCTGGTCGGCACGATCGCCTTCACCCAGCTGGGGAGCGGCTCCGAACCGGCCGCCTGGCTGATCGCCGGCTCGTTGGCACTGCGCGGCGTGGGCATGGGGATGATCGCGATACCCGGCCTGGCCGCGGTCTACGGGAGCGTCGACAAGGACCAGGTGCCGGCGGCGGCGGGGGCGGTCAACGTGCTGAACCGGCTGGGCGGAGCGCTCGGCACGGCGGTGCTGACCCTGGTCCTCCAGCAGGCACAGGAGGGGCACCCCGACCACCCGGGCGCGGCCTTCGGCGAGACCTTCTGGTGGGCGCTGGCCCTGTCCGCGCTCGCCATCGCTCCGGCGCTGCTCTACCCGAACACCCGCAGGCCCGGCTGAGCGCCGCCCGGTTCCCGACCACTCAAGCCCGGAGGTATCCGTGATCACCCGTCACCCCGGTGGCCTTCGCCTGCTCAGCGTGCACGCGCACCCCGACGACGAGTCCAGCAAGGGCGCGGCCACCCTCGCCATGTACGCGGCCGAGGGAGTGGACGTCCTGGTCGCCACCTGCACCGGCGGCGAGCGCGGTTCGGTGCTCAACCCGGCCATGGACCGGCCCGAGGTCCGGGCCGACATCGCCCGCGTCCGCCGCGAGGAGATGGCGGCCGCACGGGAGATCCTCGGAGTGCGCCAGGAGTTCCTCGGCTTCGTCGACTCCGGGATGCCCGGTCCGGGTGAGCCCCTCCCGGTGGGCTGCTTCGCGGCCCACCCGGTGGAGCTCGCGGCGGTGCCGCTGGTCGCGTTGATCCGGGAGTTCCGCCCACAGGTGGTGGTCACCTACGACGAGACCGGCGGCTACCCGCACCCGGACCACGTGATGACGCATCGGGTCACCGTGGCGGCCGTCGAGGCCGCCGCGGACCGGCACCGCCACCCCGAGGCGGGCGAGCCCTGGCAGGTGCCCAAGCTCTACTACCACCTGGCGCTCTCCCGGGCCTGGTTCCGGGCCCTGCACGAGGCCATGACGGAGCGGGGCGTCCCCTCGGGGATGGGCGAGCTGCTCGCCGGCTGGCCCGACACCCCGCCCGCGCTCGCCACCACCACCCGGGTGGCGTGCGCCGAGCAGTTCGCCGTGCGGGACGCGGCGATGCTCGCGCACGCCACCCAGGTCCAGCCCGGCGTGGCCTTCATGGCCCACCCGCGGGACATCGAGTGCGAGGTCTGGCCGACCGAGGACTACCACCTGGCCCGGAGCCTGGTGCCGGGGCCCGGGCCGGGCGGGATCGAGACCGACCTGTTCGCCGGGCTCCGGGCGGACGCGGTGGCGGTGGCGGAGGTGGGCGGGGGATGAGCCTCACGGTGGCCGCGGCGGTGCGGGCTGTTTCGGCAGGGGCCGCTTCGGTAGGGGCCGTCACCGCGCGGGTGGTCGCCGCGCGGGTGGTCGCGGTGCGGGTGGTCGCGGTGCTGTCCGGTGCCCCGGTGCTCGGGGCCGTTCCGGTCGCCGCCCGTTCAGCACTGGCCGTCGGCGAGTACGTAGTAGCCCGGTCCGGTCTGCTTGAGCGTGTGGGTGACGAAGGTGTTCCAGAGCCCCATGCTCTGGCCCGAGCCGAGGGCGTAGGTCAGGCCGCCGCTCCGGGAGGCGCGGCCGGCCAGGACCTGGTCGTAGTTGCTGGCGGTGAAGCACTGGGGCGTGCCCCCGCCCGGGGTGGTCGCCGTCACCGCCGTCGAGCGGGCGCCGACCGCGCCCGACCCGTCGACCGCCGCCACCGTGTAGCTGTACGTGGTGCCGGCCGCGAGACCGGTGTCGGTGAAGGCCGTGCCGCTCGGGGCGCCCACCTGGGTGCCGCCGCGGAAGACCCGGTACGAGGCGGCGCCGCTGACGTCCTGCCAGCCGAGGGTGACGGAACCGGTGGCCGCGGTCGCGGTCAGCCCGATCGGGGCCGGCAGCCCGGGGTCGGTGGGGCCGGAGCCGCCGTCCAGGCCCCAGAACTGCGCCGTGTAGTAGCCGGAGCAGATCGTGTCGAGGAAGTAGGCACCGGTCGCTCCGCACTGGTCGGCCCCGGTGCCGGGGTGGACGGCCAGCCCGTGGCCCATCCCGCTGACCGTGAACAGGCCCACGGCGGGTTTGCCGCTCGCGTCGGCGTAGAGCTCCTGGGTGGTGCCGCCGGGGAGGCTCCGGGTGCTGGTCGGCTGCCGGGCGATGCCCTGGACGTTCGTCCACTGGTCCCGCAGTTCGGTCGCGTTCACCGGCCTGACCACGGTGTCGGCGGTGCCCTGCCAGATCGCCACCCTGGGCCACTGCCCGGTGTAACCCGGGTACGCGGCCCGGACCTTGTCGCCCCACTGGGCGGGGGTGAGCCCCTGGTCCGAGTTCTGGCAGCCGGAGGCGGCGGCCTGGGTGGTGGCGCAGTGGGCGGGCAGCCCGGAGTCGATCGCCCCTCCGGCGAACACGTCGGGGTAGTCGGCCAGCAGGTCGGCGGCCATTCCGCCGCCGGCCGAGAGCCCGGTGACGAACACCCGGCGGGCGTCCGAGCCGTACAGGGACTCGGCCTTGGTGACCATCTCGACCACCGACCTGGCCTCGCCGACGCCCCGGGCGGCCTTGCCGGCGTCGAACCAACTGAAGCAGGAGAGGCTGTTGTTGACGCTGCTGGTCTGCGGGAACACCACCGCGAAGCCGTACTGGTCGGCGAACTTGGTCCAGCCGGAGCTGCGGTAGTAGTCGGTGGCGCTCTGCACGCACCCGTGCAGCGCGACCACCAGGGGAGCGCCGGCGGGCAGCCCGGCAGGGGTGTAGGTGTACATCGCGAGGTTGCCCGGGTTGGTGCCGAACCCGGTGACCTGCTGGAAGCCGCCGCTCGTGGCCGCGGCCGCGGAGGGCGGAACGGAGGCAGTGGTGGGGGAGGCCACGGCCGCGTCGGGTGCGGCGGTGGCGAGCGCGAGGGTGACGGCGGTGAGCAGTGCCGCGGCGGTGGGGCGCAGTGGCATGGAGGCTCCTGGGTGGGGGAGGAGTGGGGGGCGGTCCCGTGCAGCGTGGCGCGCCCGGAACGCCGGTGCCATGTGGCGGTCATCCGGGGTCCGCCGCCCGGGCATGGCGCGGGCCGCCATGGCCCGGCCGCCCCGCCGTGGCAGTGGCAGTGACCGGAGTCAACAGCTGCCCCGCACCGTAAGGCACTTGAGACGGACGGCCGGACGGGGCAGGTTGATCCCATGACCACCGATGAGATCACCGCCGAAGGGCCCGAGCCCGCGAGCAGCGCGCAGTCCACGAGCGGTCCGGAGCAGCGCACTCGGACGCACACCTGGACGCCAGGCCCGCCGATCACCGAGTACGCCCACCTGAGCGGAGAGGAGATCCTGCTGGAGTGGATCGCCGGGCGGATCCCGGAGCCCTCGATCTGCAGCACCATGGGAATCCACCTGATCGAGGCGAATCAGGGGGCGGCGGTGTTCCAGGGCGAACCCGGGGACCACCTCCAGAACCCGATGAACACCGTGCACGGCGGGTACCTCGCCACCCTGCTGGACTCGGCGCTCGGCTGCGCGGTGATGAGCAGGCTGCCGGCCGGGGTGGGCTACACCACCACCCAGCTCAACGTGCACATGCTGCGCCCGGTGTTCGCGGACTCGGGGCCGCTGCGCTGTGAGGGCGTGGTGCTGCACCTGGGCCGGACGATGGCGACGGCCGAGGCCAAGGTGGTGGGCGTGGAGAACGGCAAGCTCTACGCGCACGCCACCACCACCTGCGCGATCCTGTCCGCCCGCCCGGCGTCCTGAATCGGGCTGCCCGAGCGCGCCACTCGAGCAGTCCGCCCGATCGGCCTCCCGCCCGATCGGCCTCCCGGCCGGTCTGCCCGGCCGGTCGGCCCGAGCGGTCTGTCCGAGCGGTCTGTCCGAGCGCGGGGCCAGGGAGGCCGGAGAGAGGCTGCCCGCAGTTATGTCCGGTCGCGCGTCCCACCCGAACAGGAACGGGCGGGCCCCGGCCGCCGAGGCGACCGGGGCCCGCCCGGTGGGAATGCCGTGGCCGTTCAGAGGGCCGCGACCACCCCGCAGAGGGCGATGAGGCCGCAGATCCCGAAGTTGACCAGCTTGTGCGACAGGAAGATCGCGGCGAACTCGCGGATGGTCGCGCTCGGCCAGTAGTACCGGGCGGTGGGCGAGCCGAAGACGTGGCCGTTGACGCCGGTCTGGCGGGCGAGCAGGGCGGCGCGGAAAGCGTGGAAGTTGTTGGTGACGACGACGCACCGGTAGTCGGGCTTGGCCTGCTCCATGATGGCCTTGCTGAAGAGCAGGTTCTCCTCGGTGGTGCGCGAGCGGTCCTCCCGCTCGATGTGCTCTGGGGGGAAGCCCTGTTCGATCAGGTAGTCGGCCATCGCGTGAGACTCCGGCAGCTTCTCGTCCGGCCCCTGGCCGCCCGAGGTGATGAGCACCGGCGGGTTGCCGCGGGCGGCCTGGCCCTCGTACACCTCGCGGCCCCGGTTCAGCCGGCTCGCCAGCAGCGGCGGCACGCGCTCGCCGCCGATCAGTCCGGAGCCGAGCACGACCACGAAGTCCACGTCCCGGCGCGGCCGGTGGCGGCCGTACAGGAAGGCGTAGCCGACGAAGCAGGTGAACAGGAAGGAGACGTAGCCGACGACCAGGACCGCGGTGCCCGCCAGGGCGGCCAGCTGCCTGGAGTGGAAGACCAGGGCCGTGACCAGCAGCCCGATGACCGCCAGGATGCCCAGGCCGGCGAGCAGGGACAGCAGGTTGGCCGGTCGCCTGCCCTCCTTGCGGATCATGGTCATGCCGTTGGCGAGCAGGAACCAGACCAGGGCCGCCGTGCCGAGGGCCGGGAGGAGGACGATGACGCCGGCCACGAGCGTGACCACCATGCTGGGCGCCTTGCGGAGTTCGGCGAGCAGGGCGAGGGAGAGCAGGGAGACGGCGATGCCGAGCAGGACGGCGTTGCTGAACTGGCGGCGGTCGCGCAGTACCCCGATTCCGAACAACAGGAAGAACAGGGCGGCTGGGGCATAGGCGATCATGGGTCGTATGGTAGGCCTTCCTCGGTCTGGACCATTCCTGCGAACGGCCCAACCGCTCCGTGGCGGAGCGGTGCCGTCAGGCGAAGCGCTCGATCGCGGCCAGGATCGCGTCGCGCATCCGCGGGCTCCCGGTGTGCCCGGCCTCGTCGATGATCGTCAGGCGGGCGTCGGGCCAGGCCTTGGTCAGCTGCCAGGCGGTGTCGACCGGCCCGCCGAGGTCCAGCCGGCCGTGGATCAGCTCTCCGGGGATCCCGGCCAGCCGTCCGGCACCGGTCAGCAGCGCGTCGTCCGGCAGGAAGGCCCGGTGCGAGAAGTAGTGCGCGGTGATCCGGGTGAAGGCCATCAGGGCCTCGGAGGGGCGGTCGGTGTACGCGTTCGGCTTGCCCAGCGACTCGTGCGAGATGACCGCGTCCTCCCAGGTGGCCCAGGCGCTGGCGGCGGCCCGCCGGACGGGCTCCTCGGTGCTGTTGAGCAGTCGGCTGTAGGCGGCGAGCAGGTCGAAGGTGTCCCCGTCGCGGTCGGCGGGCGGAAGGAAGTCCCGGAACTCCTCCCAGGCTCCGGGCAGGAAGCGGCCCACGCCCCGGTAGAGCCAGTCGGTCTCCTCGGGGCGGGTCATGGTGACCCCGCAGATCACGATCGCGGACACCCGTTCCGGATGGGCCTGCGCGTACGCGAGGATCAGGGTGGAGCCCCACGAGCCGCCGTACAGCAGCCACTTGTCGATGCCGAGGTGCTCGCGCAGCCGCTCCATGTCGGCGATCAGGTGCGGGGTGGTGTTGTGCTCCAGGCTGGTGGACGGGTCGGCGGCGTGCGGTCGGCTGAGCCCGCAGCCGCGCTGGTCGAACTGGACGAGGTGGTAGCGCTCCGGGTCGAAGTACCGCCGGGAGCCCGGGCTGTGGCCGGAGCCGGGCCCGCCGTGCACCACCACGGCGGGTTTGCCCGCCGGGTTGCCGGAGGCGTTCCAGTGGATCAGCTGTCCGTCGCCGACGTCCAACATCCCTTGCGCGTACGGTTCGTAGAGGGGGTACGGCTCAGGCATCGGTGACTCCTCCGTGGTCCGACGGGTGGGTCCGGCGAGCCTATCCCGGTGTCGGCACCGCGCCACCCGGATCTCCGGAGCCTGGATCGGGGCGGCCGGGATCGGGTCGGCGGGGTCAGGCGGCCGGGATCGTGGCGGCGTGAACTGGGCGGCGTGATCGGGGCGGCCGGGGTCAGCGCCGCTCCGGTGGCAGCAGGGCCGCGAGGCCGTCGAGGATCCGCTGGACTCCGAACTCGAAGCGGACGTCCATGTTCGGCTCGGTGAGCTCGCCGGCGAGTTCGACCAGGTTGGGGTGGGTCTCGGCGGGAAGGGCCCGGAACAGGTCTCCGGCCGCGTCGGCGATGTCCCGGCGGCTGGTGCCGAGCACCTCGGAGGCGGAGATCGGCGACTGCTCCTGGAGCACGAAGCCCTGGACGAAGGCGCCCAGCAGGTAGCTGGCCATGGCGGCGTCCGCGTCGGAGAATCCGGCCGCGCGGAGCCGGTCCAGCTGGTCCTCCATCAGTCCGAGCAGGTGGGGCCCGGGGGCGAGCCGGCCGGCGACGACCTTGGCCGCGTCCCGGGTGTCGAGCAGGAGGCGGCGGTAGCGCCAGCAGTACGCGTGGAACTGTTCGCGCCAGTTCCCCTCGCGCGGCGGGGGTTCGGCGGAGCCCATCACGGCGTCGGTGAGCAGGTCGAGCAGCTCCTGTTTGTTGCGGACGTGCCAGTACAGCGAGGCCGCCTTGACGCCGACCTCGGCGGCGACCTTGCGCATGGACAGCCCGGCCAGGCCGTCGCGTTCCAGCACCCGCAGCGCGGCCTGGGCGAGGGCCTCCCTGGTCAGGTGGGGTGTGGTGTCGTCGCTCCCGGGCGTGCCGGTGTGGTTCTGCGGCATGGCTGTGCGGACGCCTCCGGCGGTCGAGCGGATTCCTGTTTGCAATCTAACACCGTTAGGTGCACTCTGTGGCTGTCGCTGCGACCCCTAACACCGTTAGGGGTTCATGATCGGGAGGGAACCCATGGAGGAGACGAGCGCCCGCCGCCGACGGCTCGCGCTGCTCACGCTCTGCGTCACCATGTTCATGTCCATGCTGGACAACGTCATCGTCAACAACGCCCTGCCCCGCATCGGCCAGGAGCTGGACTCCGGGATCAGCGGCCTGCAGTGGGTCGCCGAGGGCTACAGCCTGGTGTACGCGGCCTTCGTGCTGACCGGCGGCGCGCTCGGCGACCGCCACGGCCGCACCCGGGTGTTCCGGCTCGGCCTCGCCCTCTTCACGGTCGGTTCGGCCGTGGCCGCGCTCGCCGGAACGATCGGCGTCCTGGTCGGCGCCCGGATGCTCCAGGGCGTCGGCGCCGCGCTGCTCACCCCGGGCAGCCTCGCCCTGCTCCGGCACGTCTTCACCGACGAGCGGGAGCGGGCCAAGGCCATCGCCACCTGGTCCGGGGTCTCCGCGCTCGGCCTGTCGGTCGGCCCGGTGGTCGGCGGTCCGATGGTCGAACACCTCGGCTGGGCCAGCGTGTTCTGGATCAACGTGCCGATCGGCGTCGCCGGCCTGCTGCTCGCCGTCCGGGTGCTCCCGGAGGTCCCGCCGCGCGCCCGCCGGATCGACCTCGGCGGCCTCGCCCTGTCCGCCGCCGGACTGGGCCTGCTGGTCTACGCGCTGATCGAGGGCCCCTCCCGGGGCTGGACCGACAGCGTGGTCCTCGGCTGCGGCGCCGCGGCCGCCGTGCTGCTGCTCGCCTTCCTGCTGCTCGAACTGCGCCTCGCCGAGCCGATGCTGGAGCTGCGGCTGTTCCGTGACGGCATGCTGGGCGGCGCGCTGCTCAGCGGGTTCATGGTCAGCTTCGGGATGTTCGGCGCGCTGTTCTTCCTGCCGTTGATGATGCAGGGCACCCTCGGCTGGTCCCCGGCCGCGGCGGGCTGGGCCGGGCTGCCGATGACCGCGATGCTGGTGGTCGCCGCGCCGCTCTCCGGTCTGCTGACCACCCGCTACGGGCCGCGGCCCCCGCTGGTGATCGGTCTCCTCCTCTGTGCGGCCGGGCTCGGCGGACTGTCGCTGTACGGCGACCACGCGCGCTACCTCGAGTACCTGTGGACGCTGTTCGCGATGGGCCTCGGGATGGGACTCACCTTCACGCCGGTGTCGATCGGCGTGATGCAGCGGGTCGACCCGGCCCGGACGGGGATGGCCTCGGCCGCCATCAACACCCTGCGCGAACTCGGCGGCGTGCTCGGGATCGCCGTGCTGGGCGCCGTCCTGACCAGTCGGCTGACCGACTCCCTGACGGCCGCCCTGCACCGACTGGGCGTCCCGCCGGACGCCGTCGGCCCGATCGCGGACGCGCCCACCGGCGCGGTGCACGGCGGTGGCGGTGCGGCGTCGGTCCTGCCCGCTCCGCTTCAGGAGGCGGTGGACGGCGCCTTCATCGACGGGATCCACCTCGCCGTGCGCTGCGGAGCGGTCGCGCTCGCGGTCACCGCCGTCCTGGTCGCCGTCCTGCTCCGGCGGACGCGTCCGACCACCCCGCCGGAGGCCGCGGCCGAGCGACCGGCGGAGCCGGCCGGGACCCGCGCCGCCTGACCGGTGCCCGTACGGCCGCGTGACCGGCTGCCACACTCGGGCACCTCGCCGGCCCCGGGCACCTCTTCGGCCCCGGGCACCTCGTCGGCCCCGGGCACCTCGTCGGCCGGGCGACCGCCCGCCGAGCCCGGGAACGCCGCCGGAGGGTCGTCGGCGGCGGGGCCGTCAGCGGATGCCCTCGATCGCCGCCTGCGCCGTGCGGGCC
>NZ_JBEZUT010000286.1:0-11122 GCF_040636595.1 Kitasatospora sp. NPDC036755 | reverse complement strand
CCAGGAGCCGCCGCTGGTGGCGCTCAAGACCGGGCACCAGGTGGCGTGCCACTTCCCGGAGAACGCTCCGGAGAACGCTCCGGAGGGCGCCACGGATGCTCTGGCACACCCTGGTCGCCGCCTGGCCGATCGACCCGGACCGGCTGGTCGCCGCCCTGCTCAAGTCCGCCCGCGAGGCCAAGCTGCACACCTCCTGGACCGCCCCCGACCCCCACTACGAACAGGCCCTGGAGCGGCGCGCCCGCTCCGTCCACGACAACCCCGGGCTGCTCCCCAGGATCGAGGGCGCCGTGCACGCCCTCGCCCCGTACGCCCGCGCCAACACCCTGGCCGCCGCCCTGCTGCACCTCACCGTGCCCGGCGTGCCCGACCTGTACCAGGGCAGCGAGGAGCCGCTGTACACCCTGGTGGACCCGGACAACCGGGGCGTGGTCGACTTCGGCGCGCTCGCCGTGCGGCTCACCGACGCGGCCGCCCCGCGCCCCGGGGACCTCGCCCGGGAGAAGCTGCACCTCACCACCACCGCGCTGCACCTGCGCCGCTCCCGGCCGCTCGGCCCGTACCGGCCGCTGCCCGCCACCGGCCCGGCCGGCGACCACCTGCTGGCCTTCGCCCGGGGCGAGGACGTGGTCACCGCCGTCACCCGGCTGCCGTACGGACTGGAGCGGGCGGGCGGCTGGCGCGACACGGTGCTGGAGCTGCCGGCCGGCGGGCCGTGGACGGACGAGCCGACCGGGCGGAGCTTCCCGGCCGGAGCGGTGCCGGTCGCGGAGCTGCTGGCGGACCTGCCGGTGGCGCTGCTGACGAGGAGGGGCTGATGCCGCGCTACGAGGTGTGGGCGCCCAACGCCGCCTCCCGAGTCCGGGTCGACGTCAACGGCTTCGCCTACGAGCTGGCCCGCAGCACCGACCGGGCCGGCTGGTGGTGCGGCGAGGCCCCGGCGGGCGACTACGCCTTCCGGATCGACGACGGACCGCCCCTGCCCGACCCTCGCTCCGCCCGGCAGCCGCACGGACCGGACGGGCCGAGCCGCGCGGTGGACCACGCCGGGTTCCCGTGGTCGCACAGCGGACGGCTCGGCCGGGCGCTGCCCGGCGCGGTGCTGTACGAGCTGCACGTCGGCACCTTCACGGCCCGCGGCACCTTCGACGCCGCCGCCGAACGCCTCGACCACCTGGTCGAGTTGGGCGTGGACTTCGTCGAACTGATGCCGGTCTGCCCGTTCCCGGGCCGGCACGGCTGGGGCTACGACGGAGTCTCGTTGTGGGCCGTGCACGAGCCCTACGGCGGACCCGAGGGGCTCAAGCGCTTCGTGGACGCGGCCCACCGCAAGGGCCTCGGCGTGGTGCTCGACGTGGTGCACAACCACCTCGGCCCCTCCGGCAACCACCTTCCCGCGTACGGACCGTACTTCACCGACCGGCACCACACCCCGTGGGGCTCGGCGGTCAACCTGGACGCACCGGGCTCGGACGAGGTGCGCGCCTACCTGATCGGCAGCGCGCTGGCCTGGCTGCGCGACTACCGGATCGACGGGCTGCGACTGGACGCCGTGCACGCCCTCGCCGACGACCGGGCCCTGCACTTCCTGGAGGAACTCTCCGCCGAGGTGGCGAAGCTGGCCGTCGCCACCAACCGGCCGCTGTTCCTGATCGCCGAGTCCGACCTCAACACCCCGGCCACCACCGCCCCCCGCGAGGCCGGCGGGCGCGGCCTCACCGCGCAGTGGAGCGACGACTTCCACCACGCCCTGCACTGCGCGCTCACCGGTGAATCCCAGGGCTACTACGGGGACTTCGCACGGCAGCCGCTCGCCGCCCTCGCCAAGACCCTCACCCGGGGGTTCTTCCACGACGGCACCTGGTCCTCCTTCCGCGGCCGCACCCACGGGCGCCCGTTCACCCCGCTCGGCGACGGCCACCGGCTGCTCGGCTACCTCCAGACCCACGACCAGGTCGGCAACCGGGCGCTCGGGGACCGCGTCTCCACCAGCCTCTCCCCCGGCCGGCTCGCCTGCGGCGCGGCCCTGGTGCTCACCTCGCCGTTCACCCCGATGCTCTTCATGGGCGAGGAGTGGGGCGCCGCCACCCCCTGGCAGTACTTCACCGACCACACCGACCCGGGCCTCGCCGAGGCCGTCCGGCAGGGCCGGCGGCGGGAGTTCACCGGGCACGGCTGGGCCGCCGAGGCCGTCCCCGACCCCCAGGAGCCCGCCACCCTCCTGCGCTCGGTCCTCGACTGGACCGAGCCCCACCGCGCCCCGCACACCGAACTGCTCGCCTGGTACCGGCGGTTGATCCGCCTGCGGCGCGAACGCCCGGAGCTGTCCGACCCGGACCTCGGCGCGGTGCGGGCCGAGTTCGACGAGGAGGCGGGCTGGCTGGTGGTGCACCGCGGGCCGTACCGGATCGCCGTCAACCTCGGGCCTCAGGAGGCCGTACTGCCGTTGGGGGCCGTCGCGCGCGAGGTGGTGGCGGCCTTCGGAGCGGCGACGCCGGAGGGGACGGGAACGGAGGGGACGGCGGTGCGGGTGGCGGCGGACGCGGTGGCCGTGGTGCGGGTGTGACCGCACTCGGTGCGGGTGTGACCGCACGCGGTGCGGGTGTGACCGCACGCGGTGCGGGTGCGGCCGCACGCGGTGCGGGTGCGGCCGCGGCTCAGCCGAGGAAGGCGCCGATCCGCTCCCGCAGCGACGGGGCGTCCAGGCCGTAGGCCGCCAGGTGCTCCGGGATCGACCCGTAGTGCCGGTGCTCCTCGCGCGGCACGCCCAGGCCCAGCACCCGGTGCGGGCGGTCGGCGAGCGCCGCGTGCGCCTCGTTGGCGGAGGTGCCCGCCAGGTACGGCTCGACCAGCACCACGTCCGTGCCGTCGCCGAGCGCCGCGCGCAGCCCCGCGCCGTCGAAGGGGCGCACCGTCGCCGCGTACAGCACGGTGACGTCCAGGCCCTCGGTGGCCGCGAGCACCGCGTCCAGCATCGGCCCGACGGCGAGCACCACACCGCGCGAGCCCGTCCGGACGCTCGCGAACCGGCCCGGCTCGACCGGCACCGGCGCCGCGTTGCGGTGCTCCGAGAGCCGGACGTACACGTTGCGGTCGCCGTCCGCGTAGGCGTGGCGCAGCAGCTGCTCGGCCTCGTCCGGGTGGCCGGGGACGTGGACCGTCCAGTCCGGCAGGGTGTCCAGCAGGGCGACGTCGCCCGGGGACATGTGGGTGCGGCCGCCGGCCGGCCAGTCGTACGAGCCCGCCGCGCTCACCAGCACCGCGCCGACGTCCTGGTGGACGAGGTCCAGCTTGACCTGCTCGAAGGGCCGCTCGATCAGGAAGCTGGCGAAGGTGTGGGCGATCGGGCGCATCCCGGTCAGCGCCAGGCCGCCGGCCGCGCCGATCAGCAGCTGCTCGCGGATGCCGACGTTCACCACCCGGTCGGGGTGGCGCTCCTGGGCCGGGGCGAAGGCCGCCGCGGTGATGTCGGCGAGCACCAGGGCCAGCCGGGGGTCCTCGTCCAGCAGGCGGGTGGTGACGGCCACGAAGCGGTCGCGCATGGAGTCCATCGGTGGACTTCCTTTCGTTGCGAGGGGGTTGGGGGCGCTCGGCGCGCTCGGGGGCGCCCGGGTGGGCGGCCGGCGCTCGGAGGCTTGAGGGGCCCGGGGGCTCGGAGGCTTGAGGCGCTCGGGAGCTTGAAGGGCCCGGGGCTTGAGGCGCTCGGGAGGCTCAGGAGTTCTTGGGCTCGACCCGGGCGACCACCACGTGCGGGCGGCCCGGGTGCTCCGCCGTGTACGCGCGGTACAGCGCCTCGTGGTCGCGGCCGTCCACCGTCGCGGTCGACCAGCCCTCGGCCGCGAACCGCTCGGCGACACCGCCCCGCCAACCGTGGGTGGCCGAGGAGTTGTCGATCAGCACCACGTGCAGGCGGTCCAGGCCGTAGGCCCCGGCGAAGGCCACCGCCTCGGCGTTGGAGCCCTCGTCGAACTCCGCGTCGCCGACCAGCACCCACACCGCCGGGCCGGTCAGGCCCTGCGCCCGCAGCCCGAGCGCGGTGCCCACGGCCAGCGGCAGGCCGTGCCCGAGCGACCCGGAGGCGATCTCCACGCCGGGGACCAGCGTGCGGTCCGGGTGGTGGCCGAGCGGCGAGTCGTAGCCGCCGAAGCTCGGCAGCACCTGCGGGTCGAGGAAGCCCTTGGCCGCCAGCACGGCGTAGTAGGCCATCGGGCCGTGGCCCTTGGAGAGCAGGAAGCGGTCCCGGTCCTGCGCCTGGGCGGTCTCCGGGGTCACCCGCAGCACCCGGTCGTAGAGCACCCAGAGCGCGTCCAGGGTGGAGGTGGCGGCGGGGCCGTGCTTCTCGTCGCCGGTCATCAGGCTCATCAGGGCCGGAAGGCCTTCGAAGCGGGTGCCGGTCGCGGTCGTGGCGGGCGCGTTCGTCGTCATGGAAAGATCGTGCAACTTAAAGCCGACTTGAGGTCAAGCGACTACAGTGGGTTCCCATGACCGCCCGCCACGACGGCCGCCGGGCCCCCGGCCCGCACCACAGCGACCTGCTCACCATCGGCCAACTCGCCCACCGCAGCGGCCTCGCCGCCTCCGCGCTGCGCTACTACGAGGACCTCGGCCTGATCCACGCCACCCGCACCTCCGGCGGCCAGCGCCGCTACACCCGCGGCACCCTGCGCCGGCTCGCCTTCGTCCGCGCCGCCCAGCGCGTCGGCCTCTCCCTGGACGAGGCGAAGGTCGCCCTCGACCGCCTCCCCGAGCGCCCGGCCCCCAGCGGCACCGAGTGGGACAAGGTCGCCGAGTCCTGGCAGGGCCGCATCGACGAGCAGATCGCCGAACTGGAACGGCTCAAGGCCAAGCTCGCCGGCTGCATCGGCTGCGGCTGCCTCTCCCTGTCCCGCTGCGCCCTCTACAACGCCGCCGACCGCGCCGGCGAGGCCGGTCCCGGCGCCCGCTACCTGCTCACCCGCGACCCGTCCACCCCCGAGCCGCTCCCCGACCCCCTGGACGCGGACGCCTGCGGGAGCCACCGGGCCGGGCCCTGAGAAACCCCTTTGCGCCCGCCCCGTCCGCCCGCCTAGGGTGCCGCCGTGCTGCCCTTGGTGCTGACGGACGAGGAGTGGGACGCGGTCGTCCCCGACGAGACGGTGATGCGCCCCGGCGCCGAGGCGCTCTGCGCCCGGCTGGGCCTCGCCGGCCTGCCCCTGGAGCGCTTCCCGGAGGGCTCCGTCCCGGTGTACGCCGTCGGCGAGGCGCTCGTGCTCAAGCTGTACCCGGCCGCCGGCGCCCGGGACGGCGTCGTCGAGGAACGCGTGCTCGCCCACCTGGACGGCGCGCTGCCGATCCCCACCCCGTCCGTCCGCGCGGCCGGCGAGGACGTCAACGGCTGGCGCTACCTCCTGATGTCCCGGCTGCCCGGGCAGGGCCTCGCCCCGGCCTGGCCGCACATCCCCCCGCCCGACCGGGAACGGATCGCCCGGGACTGCGGCGAGGCGCTCGCCGCCCTGCACGCCCTCGACCCCGAACCGCTCGCCGACACCCTCGGCCCGGGCGACTGGCCAGCCTTCCTGGCCCGGCAGCGGGCCGGCGCGGTGGACCGCCAGCGCGCACGCGGGCTCACCGAGGAGTGGCTGGAGCAGATCCCGGACTTCCTCGCCGCCGCCCCGATCCCCACGAACCCCGAACGCGCCCTGCTGCACACCGAGTTCATGCGCGAGCACCTACTCACCGACCCGGCCGGCGGCTGGCGCCTCACCGGCCTGGTCGACTTCGAGCCCGCGATGATCGGCGACCCGGCCTACGACCTGGTCGCCGTCGGGCTCTTCACCACCCGGGCCGACCCGCACCTGCTCGGCCGGCTGCTGGACGCCTACGGCCGCCACTTCGAACCCCGGCTGCTGATGGCGTACACGCTGCTCCACGTGTACAGCAACCTCCCCTGGTACCTGCGGGAGTTGAAGCCCTCGGCGCGGACGCTGGACGCCCTCGCCGAGGAGTGGTTCGGCACCGGTCAGGGACGCGGGTCGGTGCGCAGCAGGCTGTAGCGGACGACGTCGCGCCACTCGCCGCCCCGGAAGGTCACGGCCCGCTGCACGCCCTCCCGGGTGAAGCCGAGCTTCTCCAGGACGCGCTGCTCGGCCAGGTTGCCCGCCTCGGTGTCCGCCTCCAGTCGCATCACCGGCGAATGCGCGAACAGGTAGTCCACCAGCAGCCGTTGGGCCTCGGTGCCGATCCCGCGCCCACGCAGCCCCGGCAGCAACTGCACGCCGAGGCTCCAGTACGGGGTGGACGGCCGCACCCCGGTGCGGGTCGCGGCGACGAAACCTCCGAACTCGCCCCCGACCGAGACCACGAGCATCCACTGCCCCTCCTCCAGCAGCCCGCTCTCCGCCCACCGGCGACGGTGCCGCTGCGGGTCCCGCCAGCCGTACCACTGGAACTCGCCCAGCGCCTCCGGGTCGCCGAGCATTTCCTCGAGAGCGGACAGGTCGGCCTCGGCGACCGGGCGCAGGGACACAGATTCATCACTCATGCTCGCGCAAACGCCCGAACGGACACGACGGTTCCTCACCCGGGCGACGGGCGCGGATCGGTGCGCAGCAGGCCGTAGAGGAGGACGTCGCGCCATTCGCCGGCACGGAAGAGCTGCGACCGCTTCACGCCCTCGCGGCGGAATCCGATCTTTTCCAGGACTCGCCGCTCGGCGGAGTTGGCGACTTCGGTCTCCGCCTCCAGCCGCATCACCGGCGAATGCGCGAACAGGTGGTCCACGAAGAGCTGCTGCGCCCGGGTGCCGATCCCTCGCCCCCGCGATCCCGGCAGCAGCTGCGCGCCCATGCTCCAATGCCAGCCCGTGGGCGCCGCGACCTCCCGCATGGCCGCGGCGTAGCCGCAGAACTCCCCGTCCACCGTGATCGCGAGCGTCCACTGCTCGTCCGTGAGCAGGCCGTTCTCGGCCCAGACCCGACGGATCCGGTCCGGCTGCCGCCAGCCGAACCACAGGTGCTCGCCCATCGCGGCGGGGTCGTTCAGCAGGGACAGGAAGTGCGGGAGGTCGGCTTCGGCAATCGGGCGCAGGGCAACGGTTTCTTCACTCATGCCGGCATCAACGCCGGATTCAGCGGTGACGGTTCCTCAATTCGCGGAGAAGTGCGCTCTGTTTTCCCTTCTCCTCACGATTTACTGCGCCCCGATACCTTTTACTGCGCTCGGCATTCCTTTACCGCGGCCGCGCCTCACCCGACGATCGAGCGGGCGAGCCGGAATCCCACGTCGTCGATCCGCAGGGTCGGGTGGCTGCGGCGGCGGACGGACGCGCGGCAGCTCCAGTGCTCGTCGAACCAGCCGCCGCCGCGCAGGACGCGGTAACTGCCGTACACCTCGGGGTCGTAGTGGTCCCAGCACCACTCCCACACGTTGCCGAGCAGGTCGTACAGGCCGAGGACGTTCGGGCGCAGTCCGCCCACCGGGTGCGGCCGTTCGCCGGAGTTGCCGCGGTACCAGGCGATCTCGTCCAGCGGGCCGTAGCGCGGGCCGTCCGCGCCGGCGCGGCAGGCGTACTCCCACTCGGCCTCGGTGGGCAGCCGGTAGCCGTCGGCCGCGCGGTCCCAGGACACCTCCTCGCCGTCCACCGCGTAGGCGGCCGCCAGGCCTTCACGCCGGGAGAGCTCGTTGCAGTGGCGGACGGCGTCGAGCCAGGAGACGCTGTGCGCGGGACGGCGGTCGCCGGCCGCGTCCTGGTACTGCTCGCGGGTCACCGGACACGCCGCCAGCCGGAACGCCGCCACGTCGACGGCCCAACTGCGCCGGGTGCGACGGTCGGAGAGAGTGACCCGGCCGGACGGTACGGTGATCATCCACCGATCCTATGCGCGCCCGCGGGTCCGGGCCGGGTCAGCCGGTCGGCAGCGTCGTCACGAAGGCGGTGAGCGTCACCCAGCCGACCAGGGCGATCGCACCCGAGGCCCAGGCGATGCCCGCCGCGAGGCGGCCGTGTTCCCGCCCCCTGGCCCGCTGGAACCCGGCGGTCAGCCCGGCGACCGCGGCCGCCGGCAGGGAGAAGCAGGCCAGGAAGACCGCCCCGTACCAGATCGACGCCAGGAAGACGATCCCGAGGAACACGAACGGGGCGGACACCACCGTGATCACGATGCCGGCCACCGCGCAGGCGCGGCGGTGCCGCGCCGGATCGGAGAGGAACGGCGGCACGGCGCACGCGCCGCCGAGGAGCAGCCCGACCGCGTAGAGCTCCAGCCCGGACCAGCTGAACCCCAGCACCACGATCCCCAGGGGCAGGAGGAAGACGGCGGCCCCGATCCCGGACAGCCACCGGGCACTCACCGGCACCTCGACCACGCTTCCCCCTTGCACACCAAGGCCGTTCGACCGCGTGCGAACCTAGCACGCGGACGGCGACCCTCGGCAGCCACGGGCGGCGACGGATCGTCGAAACCCCGGCGCCCTTCCTCGGAGGAATTTCCCGACCTCCCTCCCGGGCGCCCCTCCCCTCGCCGCGGAAACGGCCCTTCCCGGCCCGGCCCGGGGGCCCGGCGCCGCCCCGGCCCCGGGCCCGGACAGTCGCCCCACCCATGCCGACGAGAGCCCCAACCACCCACGCCACAAGGGCTTTCGGCCCCGAAGCGGCCGCCCGCCGGGCCGCCTAGGCTCGGCGGCATGAACCGTACGATCCGCACCACCGAAGACGTCCTCGCCCTCCTCGACGGCCTCTTCCCGCCGGCCGAACCGTTCTGGGACCGCCTCTACGCGGACCGGTCCGCCGAGCGCCCGTTCTTCACGCCCAGGCCCGACGAGAACCTGGTCTCCTACCTGGACCGCGGCCTGCTGCCGCCGGCCCCCGGCCGGGCCCTCGACCTCGGCTGCGGCGCCGGCCGCAACGCGATCCACCTGGCCTCGCTCGGCTTCGAGGTGGACGCCGTCGACCTCTCCGCCACCGCCCTCGCCTGGGCCGGGGAGCGCGCCCGCGGGACCGCCCCGGCCGTCGGCCCGCGGTTCCACCGGGCGAACATCTTCGAGGCCGAACTCCCCCACGCCCAGTACGACCTGGTCTACGACTCCGGCTGTCTGCACCACCTCCCGCCGCACCGACGGGTCAGCTACCTGGCGCTGCTCGACCGGGTGCTGGCGCCGGGCGGGCACTTCGCCGTCACCGCCTTCGCGGCCGGCGCGATGGGTTCCGAGCGCCCCGACGAGGAGCTCTACCGGCTCGGCGCGCTGGAGGGCGGGCTGGCCTACTCGCCGGACGAACTGCGCTCGCTGTTCCGTGACCTCACCCCGCTGGAGGTCCGCCCGATGACCGCCCAGGGGCCCGGCTCGGCGCTGTTCGGCGCCTCCTTCCTCCTCACAGCCCTCTTCCGGCGGACTGCCGGCCTCTGACCGGCCCCTCGTCCACCGCCCCCTGGGCCGTCCCGCCCTTTCGGGTCGGCCCCACCAATCCCACCGGCCTCAAAGGGAATCCGGGCCTCCGGCCGGAACCCGGCTTTGCTCCCGGCGGCCCGGTGGCATAGGTTTTCGAGCGCGGTCGACGCGGCAACGACCCTGACCAGCCCTCAATCCCGGGGCGGGAAGCGGGGCTGGGAGCCCGACGGCCCTACGCACAGGGGAGGAGCCGCCATGCCGCGTGCCCGCGACCACGGGTCGACCGGGCGGCGAGGTCGGACGGAGGGCGCCGCGCACCAGCGGCCCACGGCCGACGTGCGCGCGACCCCGACCAACGCCACCGGACACCCGAGGAACCGTCAGTTGCGCACCACGAGAGTCGTCACCGCCACCGCCGCAGCCCTCGTCTGCCTGGGCGCGCTCAGCGCCTGCGGTTCGGGCAGCGGCAGCCAGAGCGCCGGCTCGGCCGGCGTCCCGGCCGCCACCACGCCCGTCACCGATCCCAAGAAGCCCTCCGGGGGTGACAAGGGCATCCCGGACAAGGCCTGGATGGACACCAAGAGCATTCCGATGGACGAGAGTTACCACTACACTCCGCTGTCGGCCAACGCCAAGCCGGTCACCGGCCCGGTGCAGTTCAAGGGCATGGAGCTGTGCCACGCCGCGGTCGCCAAGGACGACGAGCCGCTGTTCACCGGCTCCGCCGCCGCGAGGTCCGAGGTCGGGTTCGGCGGGGACCGCTGGACGGCCCAGCAGACCCTGCTGTTCCACGGCGACCCGACCCACAGCAGCGGCGTCAAGCAGTCCGCCGCCATGGCCCAGACCCGTCTGACGGAGGCGCTCAAGTCCTGCGCCAAGTCCGCGCCCGGCGCCACGGTGAAGGTCGAGAGCGCACCGGACGCGCCGTACTTCGCCGCGGTGCTGACGGTCCCGCAGGCCGACGGCGGCGCCGTCACGCTGCACGAGTACGTGGTCGGCGACGGCGGCGCGGTCAGCGAGCTGGCCGTCTGGGCGACCACCAAGGGCGGCGCCCAGCCCAAGGACGCCTGGAAGGCCCCCGAGGACAAGTACGTCGGCACCGGCATGTCGGCGCCGATGTGCGAGGCGCTCCCGGGCTGCGACGGGCACTGACACCAAGGGCGGGCACCCGCGGCGGGAGTGTTCCCGCCGCGGGTGCCCGCTGCGGTTCAGGCCCTCCGGGGAGCCGGCCTCACAGCCCCAGGACGGCGAGCGCGGTGGTCCAGTCGCTCGCGATCGCGCCGCGCGCGTCGTCGAGGCCGACCCGGCCGCCGCACACCGCGTTCTTGAGCTTGGTCTCGACGGAGTCCTTGCTCTGCGCCGGCTGGCTGCCGTAGCGGGGCTCGGGCCACAGGTTGGCCGGGTCGCGCGGGGCGCCGCCGAGTTCCAGCGGGACGAGGTGGTCCTCCTCGTAGTCCGCCGTGCTGGTGTCCGCGTAGCCGTAGGCCGCGATCTGCTGCACCTTCAGCGGGTTGGTGTAGCTGGTCGGCGGGCGGACGGTGGCGGTCCAGCCGGAGACGCAGATGGTCTGCCCGATGGTCGCCTGGGTGACGTCCGGGTTGTACGCACCGGGGGTGCAGTTCGGGTCGGGCAGCGGCAGGTACGCCTGCGAACAACTCGCGGAGCCCCCACCTCCCGCCTGCGGGATAGGTGGTCGCGAGCACCCCGAAACATGTACTAAGCTCTCCCACGGAGGATTCGCCTAGAGGCCTTGGGCGCA
>NZ_JBEZUT010000285.1:0-11152 GCF_040636595.1 Kitasatospora sp. NPDC036755 | reverse complement strand
GTCAACCGATGGTTGACGATCCTCGGATCGACAACCTACGGTTGACGCATGGAGAATCCCGTTGTTCCCAACACCACTCCGCTGCGCCTCGACGATCCGCTCCGGCGGGGGTGATCCGGACCCGGACGGTGGCGGCGCCGACCGAGTGCAGGACGGCATCGTGCCAGACGAACGGGACGCGCACGCCCTCGGTGGCCGCCCCGGGCAGGAAGTCGGCGGCGTGCAGGGCGGCGTCCAGCAGGGCCGGGTGGACGCCGAAGGCGCCGGCGTCGGCGCGGGCGGCCTCGGGCAGCGCGACCTCGGCGAACACCTCGGTGCCGCGCCGCCAGACCGCGCGCAGGCCCTGGAAGGTCTCGCCGTAGCCGTAGCCCTGGGCGGCGATGGCCGCGTAGAGCCCGTCCACGTCGACGCCCTCGGCGCCGGCCGGCGGCCAGACGGCGGGCTCGGCCCAGTCGGCGCGGGCGCCGGACAGCCGGGCCGGGGCCAGGGTGCCGCCGGCGTGGCGGCGCCACGGGGTGCCGTCCACCGCCCCGGCGGGCCGGGAGTGGATCTCGATGCCGCGCAGCCCGCTGGCGTCGGCGGCCGAGACGGCCACCTGGACGTCGAGGTCGTCGTGGGCGGGCAGCACCAGCGGAGCCTCGTTGGTGAGCTCCTCGACCTGCTCGCAGCCGAGGCGGGCGCCCGCGTGCAGGGCGAGGTCGAGCAGCGCGGTGCCGGGCAGCAGGGTGACCCCGGCGATGGTGTGGTCGGCCAGCCACGGGTGGCTGCGCAGCGAGAGCCGGCCGGTGAGCACGGTGGCCCCGGTGCCGGCGACGCCGACCAGGGCGGCGAGCAGCGGGTGGTCGGTGCGGGTCTGGCCGAGGTCCGCCGGGTCGCCCTCGGCGGCCGGGGCGCTGAGCCAGTAACGGCGGCGCTGGAAAGGGTAGGTGGGCAGCTCGACGACCCGGCCGCCGGTGTGGAACGCGGCCGAGTCGGGTCCGGTGCCCCGGGCCCAGGTGGCGGCGACGGCGCCGAGCAGCTGACGCTCCTCGTCGGTGCCGCGGCGCAGCGCGCAGGCGAATCCGGCGCGCTCCCCGAGGCTCTCCCGGCCCAGTGCGGACAGCACCGGGTCGGGGCCGAGCTCCAGGAAGGTGGTGACGCCCTGACCGACGAGCCAGTCCAGGCCGTCCTGGAAGCGGACGGTGGCACGGACGTGGCGCACCCAGTACTCGGGGGAGCGGATCTCCTCGGCGCTCAGCACCCGGCCGGTGACGTTGGAGACCACCGGCAGCCGCGGCTCGCGGTAGTCGAGGATGCTCGCGATCATGCCGAACTCGGCGAGCATCGGCTCCATCAGCGGCGAGTGGAAGGCGTGGCTGACCCGCAGTTCCTTGGTGCGGCGCCCCAGCGCGGCGAGCCGGTCGGCGATCGCGCGCACCGCGTCGGCGGCGCCGGAGACCACCACCGAGGCCGGGCCGTTGACCGCGGCGAGGGCGGCCCGGTCCGCGAACCCGGCGAGCAGCGGCAGGACTTCGTCCTCGGCGGCCTCGACGGCGACCATCGCGCCGCCGGCCGGAAGGGCCTGCATCAGGCGGCCGCGGGCGCCGACCAGGGTGGCCGCGTCGTCGAGCGACAGGACACCGGCGCAGTGGGCGGCGGCGAGCTCGCCGACCGAGTGGCCGGCCAGGTAGTCGGGGCGCAGGCCCCAGGACTCCAGCAGCCGGAACAGCGCGACCTCGACGGCGAACAGCGCGGCCTGGGCGTAGGCGGTGCGCCCGAGCAGCTCCTCGGCCTCCGGGCCGGTGCCGAACAGCACCTCGCGCAGCGGCCGTTCGAGCTGGAGGTCGAGGTGGCCGGCGGCGGCGTCCAGGGCGCGGGCGAAGACCGGGTGACGCTGGTACAGCTCGCGGCCCATCGCCAGGCGCTGGCTGCCCTGGCCGGTGAACAGGAACGCCAGCCGGCCCCCGTCGGCCCGGTCGCGGACGGCGGCGGTCGAACCCTCGTCGAGGGCCAGCGAGCGCAGCCCGGCCAGGAGTTCGGCGCGCCCGGCGGCGACCAGGGCGGCCCGGTCCGGGTGGGTGGCCCGGGTCGCGGCGAGCGAGCGGCCGAGGTCCGCGGGGGTCAGCCCCGGCTCCTGGTCGAGCAGGTCGGCCAGCCGGCCGGCCTGGGCCCGCAGCGCCTGCTCCCCGCGCGCGGACAGCAGCACCACCGTGGCGGCGTCCGGGGCGGCGACGGGCAGCGGCGCCGCCCCGGGCTCGACCGGCTCGGGCTCCTCCAGGACGACGTGGGCGTTGGTGCCGCTGATGCCGAAGGCGGAGACGGCGGCCCGGCGCGGCCCCTCCCCGCGGGGCCAGGCGAGCGGCTCGGTGAGCAGTTCGACGTGCCCGGCCGTCCAGTCGACGTTCGGGGTCGGCGCGTCCACGTTCAGGGTGCGGGGGAGTTCGCCGTGGCGCATCGCCATCACCATCTTGGCGATGCCGGCGACACCGGCCGCGGCCTGGGTGTGGCCGATGTTGGACTTCACCGAGCCGAGCCGCAGCGGGCGGTCCTCGGCCCGGCCCTGGCCGTAGGTGGCGATGATCGCCTGGGCCTCGATCGGGTCGCCCAGGGTGGTGCCGGTGCCGTGCGCGTCGATCGCGTCGACGTCCTCCGGCCGCAGGCCGCCGAGCGCCAGCGCGTCGCGGATCAGCCGGCGCTGCGCGGCGCCGCTCGGCGCGGTGAGCCCGTTGCTGGCGCCGTCCTGGTTGATCGCGGAGGCCCGCACCACGGCGAGCGGGGTGCGCCCGGCCCGGCGGGCGGCGGAGAGCCGCTCGACCACCAGCACGCCGGCGCCCTCGGCGAAGCCGGTGCCGTCGGCGCCGGCCGCGAAGGCCTTGATCAGGCCGTCGGGGGCGAGTCCGCGCTGCCGGCTGAACTCGGTGAACAGGCCGGGGCTCGCCATCACGCTCACGCCGCCGGCCAGCGCCAGCGAGCACTCGCCGCGCCGCACCGACTGCACGGCCAGGTGCAGTGCGACCAGCGAGCCGGAGCAGGCGGTGTCGATGGTCAGCGCCGGGCCGTGCAGGCCCAGCACGTACGCGGTGCGGCCGGACAGGATGCTCAGCGAGGTGCCGGTCAGCACGTAGCCGTCGACGCCGGCCGGCGCGTCGGCCATCCGCACCCCGTACTCGTGCAGGCCCGCCGCCAGGAAGACGCCGGTGCGCGAGCCGCGCAGCGCGTCCGGGTCGATGCCGGCCCGCTCCAGCGCCTCCCACGCGGTCTCCAGCACGATCCGCTGCTGCGGGTCCATCGCGAGGGCCTCGCGCGGGGAGATGCCGAAGAAGTCGGCGTCGAACTCGGCGGCCTCCGCCAGGAATCCGCCGTGCCGGGCGTAGCTGCGGCCGAGCGCGTCGGGGTCGTCGTCGAACAGCGCGCCGAGGTCCCAGCCGCGGTCGGTGGGGAAGCCGCCGATCACCGAGCGGCCCTCCGCGACGACGTCCCACAGCTCCTCCGGCGAGCCGATCCCGCCGGGGAAGCGGCAGCCGATGCCGACGATCACGACCGGGTCGTCGTCGTCCGCCGTGACCGGCTCCGGGGCCGGGGCCACCGGCTCCTCGCGGGCGCCGAACAGGTCGTCACCGAGGCGGCGGGCCATGGCCCGCGGCGTCGGGTGGTCGAACAGCGCCGGGATCTCCAGGGCCAGCCCGGTCGCGGCGTTCAGCCGCGCGTGCAGCTCGACCAGGCCGAGGGAGTCCAGGCCGAGGTCGCGGAAGGTCCGGTCGGTCGCCACCTCGGGCCCGAGGTCCGGCCGGACCCGGCCGAGCACCGCCCGGATCTCGCCGCGCACCAGTTCCACCAGGGCCCGGTCCTGCTCGGAGGCCGGCCGTCCCGCGAGGTCCCGGAGCAGGTCGGTCCGGAGGTCGGACACCGGGCCGCCGGTCGGGGCGAGGTTGGACTCGGACATCGACGCTGACTCCATAACCTTGGGGATGCGTACCGGCCCGCAGGGCACACCGGTGGGATCAGAACCGCACCGTACGGCAGGCAAAAGCGCTGGCTAACCCCTACGCACCCCTAGTTGGGGCCCGCCGGGCGGCCGCCGCCCCGGGTGTGGGGTCCGCCCGCTTGCCCGCCCCTCCGCGGCCCGCCTACATTGCGAACACGCCCACGACCGGCCGCGTCCGCAGAGCCGAGAGGCGACCCATGGGAGTACCACGTTGCCTGAGACACCAACGGCCTTCACGCCGGCGGACGCCCCCGCGCAGAAGGTCCACGAACTGCTGCTCGCCGCGGCCCGGGTGACCCCGCAGGCGCCCGCGGTCATCGAGACGGCCGAGGACGGCACGCCGGTCGTCCTGACCTACCGCGGGCTGGAGGAGCTGGCCGGCGCCTGCGCCGACGGACTCGACCGGCTCGGCCTGGACATCGGCGACCGGGTGGTGGTGGAGGCCGACAACAGCGGCCCGGCCATCGCCATGTACCTCGCCTGCTCGATGCTCGGGCTGACCTTCGTGCCGGTCAGCCCGGACACCCCCGACCAGCGGCTGCTCACCATCCTGGAGCTGTCCGGGGCGGCGCTGCACACCAGGGCCGCCGAGGCCCCGCGCGGCTGCCTCCCGGAGGCGCTGGCCACCGCCCGCTTCGGGCCGGCCGGGCTGACGGCGGAGCGGGCCCCCGAGCCGCGGACCCGGCACCGCCGCACGGTCGTCACCACCGACACCGCGTACATGATCTTCACCTCGGGCACCACCGGCCGCCCCAAGGGCGTCGTGATGAGCCACCGCGGGGTGCTCGCCTTCTACCGCGGGCTGCTCGCCCACCGGATCGTCACCTCGGCGGACCGGGTCGCCACCACCTCGCCGCTGCAGTTCGACTTCTCGCTGCTGGACATCGGCCTGGCGCTGGCCAGCGGCGCCGCCGTCGTCCCGGTGCCGCGCGCCCTGCTGCCCTGGCCCCGGCGCTTCCTGGGCCACCTGGCCGCCACCCGGGCCACCCAGGTCGACGGCGTCCCCTCGATCTGGCGGGGCGCGCTGCGCCACGAGCCGGACCGGCTCGCCGAACTCACCCACATCCGGGGCACGCTGTTCTCCGGCGAGGCCTTCCCGATCGCCGAGCTGCGCGAACTGCGCAAGCTGCTGCCCGGCATCCGGGTGGTCAACTGCTTCGGGGCCACCGAGTCGATGGCCTCCTCGCTCACCGATGTGCCGGACCCGATCCCGGACGACCTGGAGCGGCTGTCCATCGGCTTCGCCTTCGAGGGCGCCGAGATGCTGCTGATCGACGAGGACGGCCGGCCGGTCGAGGAGGACGGCGTGGTCGGCGAGATCCACCTGCGCAGCCCCTCGCTGTTCTCCGGCTACTGGAACGACCCGGAGGCCACCGCCGCCGCCCTGGTGCGCGACCCGGTCGACCCGCGCACCGGCCAGCTGGTCTTCCGCTCCCGCGACCTCGCCTACCGGGGGCCGTCGGGCGAGCTGTTCTTCGTGGGCCGGACCGACTCCCAGGTGAAGATCCGCGGCAACCGGATCGAACTGGGCGAGGTCGAGCGGGCGCTGCGCGGCTGCCCCGGGGTGGCCGAGGCGGCCGTGCTGGTGCTGAGCCGCCCCGGGCAGGAGGACGTGCTCGGCGCCTTCGTCGCGCCGGAGCCCGGCGCCGAGGCGATCGAGGCGGGAGTCCGGGCCCACCTGCGGGCGACGCTGCCCTCGTACATGGTGCCCGGTGAGCTGCGGCAGCTGCCCACCCTGCCCGTGACGCACAACGGCAAGACCGACCGGGCGGCGCTTGCCGCGCTGGCCGGGGCGTAGGGGGGCGTCCCCCCGGATCCCGGCCGGAGGGGACGGAACGGGCCGGGGCCCGCGGTACCAGGTGTACCGCGGGCCCCGGCCCGTCGTCGTCGCCCGCCCGGGTCAGCCGCCGGCGGCGCGGGCGGCCAGGGCCTTCCGGTCGACCTTCCGGTTGGCGTTGAGCGGGAACTCCGCGACGTGCTCGAAGTGACGCGGCATCATGCCCGCCGGGACGCGCTCGCGCAGCTCACGGGCGAGCACGGCGGCGGTGGCCGGCCGGCCGGTGTAGTAGACCACCAGCTCCAGCCCGCCGGGCCCCGGCCTGGTCACCGTCACGGCCTCGGCCACGCCGGCGCAGGAGCGGACCGCGTGGTCCACCTCGGCGAGCTCCACCCGCCAGCCCTGGACCTGCACCTGGCCGTCCCGGCGGCCGAGGTAGACCAGGTCGCCGTCGGGCAGGCGGCGCACCCGGTCCCCGGTGCGGTACCAGGTCAGTCCGTCGTGCTCGGTGAACCGGCCCGCGTCCTCCGCCGGGTCGAGGTAGCCGGCGGCCATCTGCGGTCCGCTGACGCACAGTTCGCCCTCGTCGGCGACCGGCTCGCCGTCCTCGCCCAGCAGCAGGTGCCGGTGCCCCTCGTGGACCGCCCCGATCGGGGACAGGCCGTTGACGCACAGGCCCGGCGAGGTGTCCGGCCGCCAGCGGTACGCCGCGACGGTGACGGTCAGCTCGGTCGGCCCGTACAGGTTCTCCAGCGTCGAACCGGGCGCCGCGGCCAGCCAGTCCGCCGCGTCCGTGTCGCGCAGCGCCTCACCGGCGAACAGGCTCCAGCGCAGCGAGGGCATCGAACCCGGGGTGAGCACCCCGGTGCGCCGGGCCAGACCGATCGTGCCCGGCACCGAGAACCAGACCGTCACCCCCCGCTCGGCGACGAAGCCGGCGAGGTCCCGGTAGGCGTGCGGCGGCACCGGGTGCACGGCGGCGCCCGCGCCCCAGGCGCTGAACAGGTCGAAGAAGGCGCAGTCGAAGTTCAGGTCGAAGGTCTGCGAGAAGACGTCCCGCGGGCCGAAGTCGTAGCGCCGGTCGGACAGCCGGAAGTAGTGGTCGAAGGCCGAGTGCCGGATCGGCACCCCCTTGGGCACGCCGGTCGACCCGGAGGTGAACAGCACGCAGGCCACCGCGTCCGCCGTGACCGGCCGCGGCCGCTCCAGCGCCGGCCCGGCCTCCCCGGGCTCGCCGTCCGCGGTGACGGACAGCACCGGCGGCAGCGGCTGCGGCAGCCGGGCCAGGACGGCCGTCCCGGCGGCGTCCGCCAGGACCGCCCCGGCGTCCGAGAGCGCCAGCATCCGGGCGGTGCGTTCCGGCGGGAAGGCCGGGTTCAGCGGCACCACCGCGGCGCCGGTGTAGAGCGCGGCGAGCACCCCGGCGTAGCCCTCGAAGCCCTTGCCGGCCAGCACCGCCACCGCCGCCGGCGGCCGTTCGCAGCGGACCGACAGCGCACCGGCCAGTCGCAGCGCCCGCTCGTGCAGCTCCCGGTAGGTCAGCGAGCGGTCGCCGACCCGGACGGCCGGCCGGTGCGGTGCCCGGGCCAGCCCGCGCAGGAAGCGCTCGTACAGCGCGGGCGCGCTCACCGGGCCGGGGTCCGCTGCGGCTCGGGCATCATCGCCGTCCGCGGGTTGGCCGCCAGTGTCTCGAAGGAGGAGGTGGTGACCGGCACCCGGCCGAACAGCTTGTCCGGCCCGGTGACGACGACCCGGCCGACGCCCGCGGCCTGCAGTCCGGCCACCGTGTCGGGCCAGCGCACCGGCTTCACGTAGCCCTCCAGCATCATCGTGCGCACCCCCTCGCCGGTGGTGAGCAGCGCGCCGTCCTGGTCGGCGACGACCGGCAGTTCGGGGTCGGCGAACGTGAGGCCGGCGAACACCTCCCGCTCCACGGTGTCGCGCAGGGTGGCGAAGGCCGCGCAGTGCATCGGCGGGCGCATCGAGTACAGCGGCAGCCCGCCGGCCGCGCGCAGCCGCCCCTCCAGCCACTCGACCCGGCTCTCCTCCAGCGACAGCATGTGGAAGTCGTCGTCGATGTAGCAGGAGATCTCGTACCAGCCGCCCAGCGCGTCCAGTTCGGCGAGGATCTCGGCGAGCCGGTCGGCGGGGGTGCGGGCGAAGGAGTGGGTGACGATGTCGCGGTGCTCGGCGGCGAAGTACTCGTCCTCGTGGCGGGCCAGTTCGGCGGTCAGCCGGATGGCGTCCGCCAGGTCCAGCGCGTTGCTGTAGACGGCGGCCGCCTTGCTGCCGAAGCTCGGCCCGGCGATCACCTGCGGCCGGCCGTACCGTTCCTCGGCCCACCGGGCGGAGGCGAGGCTGTTGAGGAAGAACGCGATCTGGGCGTGCTCGGAGTAGTCGCTCCGCCCGTCGCGGTAGCGCGCGAACAGCGAGTAGCCGAGGACCTCGTCGGCCACCGCGAGCAGTTCCCGCGCATGGGGGTTGATCATCATGAACTTGGCGACGTCGGAGAACTGGGACGGCGCCATCCCGGGGAAGACGAACGCGGTGTGCGGGCGCGGCTCGGTGGTCATGGGCATCCTGTCTGGTCGGTGCAGGGGGTCACGGGCGCGGGCCGCAGAGCTTGCCGAAGGCGTCGGCCAGGACGTCGAGCGTCCGGGCGACGTGCGGCAGCCGGACCGGGTCGGCGGCGTCCAGGGCGGCCTGCTGCTCCGCGCGGGTGGCGCCGTAGAGCAGGCTGGTGGCGGCCTTGAAGCGCAGCGCGCCCGGGTCGTCGCCGAGCAGGTGCCCGGCCAGCACGGCGACGCCGAAGTCCCGGAAGAGGCGCCGCTGGAGCGAGTCCGAGTCGGTGACGCCGTCGGCCGCCAGGCGGTCGCGCAGCGGCTCCAGGTCGGGGTAGAGGTAGAAGCCGCCGGCCGGCGGGCGGCAGAGCGCCCCGGCGTCGGTGAACACGGTGTGCACCGCCCGGGCCACCGCGCCGTGCAGCCGGGCGCTGGCCGCCAGCCGCTCGCGGATCACCGGCGGCTCGGACAGCGCGAACGCCGTCGCCGCCTGCAGCGGAGCGGCCAGGGACGACCAGGCCTCGCTGGCGAAGGTGAGGACGTCGCGCAGGATCGCCTCGCCGCGCGGGCCGGCCGGGAAGCGGGCCACCCCGCAGCGCCAGCCGCCGAGGCCGAAGCTCTTGCTGAGGCCGTTGGTGACGACGGTGCGCTCCGGCACCACCTCGGCGGGGGAGAGGTAGGGCAGTTCGGGGTCGTGCACGATGTCGCGGTACACCTCGTCGGAGACGACCAGCAGGTCCTCCTCCTCGGCGATCGCGCACAGCTCCCGGACGAGGGCGGGCGGGGCGAGGGTGCCGGTCGGGTTGTCCGGCAGGGTCAGCACGAGGATCCGCGGGTCGTCCCCGGCGGCCCGGGCGGTGCGGATCCGCTCGCGCAGCGCCGCTGGGTCCGGCACTCCGCCGCACTCGGCCGGGATCGGCACCCCGAACACCTTCTTGCCCGCGTAACGGGCCTGCGGGGCGTAGGAGTTCCAGGCCGGCGCGGGGATCAGCAGATCGCCGCCGACGACCATCTGGAGGGCCAGCAGCAGCGGCTTGCTGCCCGGCGCGAGCACCACCTGCCCGGGGTCGGTGGGCAGCCGGCGGCGCCCGAAGTAGCCGGCCGCGGCGGCGCGGACGGCCGCACCGCCCGCCACCGGGCCGTAGGCGTTGTCGCCGGCGGCCCGGGCCAGCTGCTCCGCCATCTCGGGGAGCACCGGCAGCCGGGCCTCGCCGAACGCCATGTGGACGATCTCCTCGCCCGCCGCCTGGCGTTCGGCGACGAGCTGGTTGAGCGCGAGGTTGGGGGACATGACGCGGCCCGCCATCGTCGGCTCCTTCCTGGGGTCAGAGCGGGTGCTCGGAGCTGGGTCCTCGGTGCGGCGGGCCGTGCGGAGCGGGGGCGCTCGGCGGCGGAACCGCCCGGTGGACGGGGGCTGTTCAGCCGCGGGGCGGCGCCGTGTAGGGGCGCAGCGCGGCGGCGAGGTCGGCGGGGGTGGCCGGGTCGAGTTCCAGGCCGTCGATCCAGGCGGCGTCCTCGTCGTACCGGGTCCGGAACGGCCGGCCGACCAGCGAGGCGTCCCGCGCCTGGAGCATCCGCAGCCGGAAGAACCGGCCGTCGGGCCCCTCCTCGACGCCGTCCACCACGATCTTGCCGGGGGTCGCGGACATGATCGGGCCGCGCACCGTGCGGGCCAGGCCCGGGAGGTCCCGGTAGGCCCCCTGGA
This sequence comes from Kitasatospora sp. NPDC036755, assembly GCF_040636595.1. Taxonomy (NCBI): domain Bacteria; kingdom Bacillati; phylum Actinomycetota; class Actinomycetes; order Kitasatosporales; family Streptomycetaceae; genus Kitasatospora; species Kitasatospora sp. NPDC036755. The sequence goes on along the minus strand of NZ_JBEZUT010000285.1, from coordinate 1,145 downwards.
AGATCTCCAGGGCCCGGGTGAGCGGCACCTTGAAGTAGTCGTAGGGGCCGGTGTCGCGCTCCACGAAAAGGTAGTAGGGGACGATGCCGGCCGCCAGCTCGGCGCGCCACATCCGGGCCCAGACCGCGGCCGAGTCGTTGACCTTGGCGATCAGCGGCGCCTGCCCGTACACCAGTGCGCCGGTCGAGCGGATCCGGGCGATCGCCCGGCGGGCGACGTCGTTCTCCAGCTCGCGCGGGTGGCTGAAGTGGGCCATCACGGCGACGTTGCGGCCGCCGGCGACGATCCGCTCGAACAGCCGCAGCAGCTCGTCGGCGTCCGGGTCGGTCAGGAAGCGGTACGGCCAGTAGGCCACCGACTTGGTGCCGATCCGGATGGTGCGCACGCTCTCCAGCCCGAGCAGCGGCTCCAGGTGCGAGCGCAGCCGCTCGGTGGACATCACCATCGGGTCGCCGCCGGTGACCAGCACGTCGCTGACCTCGGGGTGGCCGCCGAGGTAGCGGACCAGGCCCTCCGGCGAGGGCGCGGCGAACTTCAGGTCGGCGTCGCCGACGAACTGGGCCCACCGGAAGCAGTAGGTGCAGTACGAGTGGCAGGTCTGGCCCTGGCTCGGGAAGTACAGCACCGTCTCGCGGTACTTGTGCTGCAGGCCCGGGATCTCCTCGCCGTGCTCGCGGGGCACGTTGAGCTGCTTCTGGCCCGAGGGGTGCGGGTTGAGCGCGTCGCGGATGCGCTGCACCTCGGCCCGGAGCAGGGGGGCGTCGGCCTTGTCCCGGGACAGTTCGGCCAGCCGGCGCTCGTCCTCGGCGCGGAGCATGCCCCGCTGCGGGAAGACGAGCTGGAAGATCGGGTCCTCGGGGATCGCCGACCAGTCGATCAGCTGCTGCAGGACGTAGTCGTTCACCCGGAACGGCAGGACCAGGGAGGCGATGTCGAGCGCCTCGCGGATCTCGGGGGAGAGGCCGTACTTGGCGGCTATCTCGGCGATCTGGCGCGGTCCTTTGGCGCGGAACCGCTCCGTCGCGGACGGTATGGGAGCCAGGAGATTCATGCGTACCTCGGGTCGGTGGTCCCCCTCGTGCCGGCGGGGGCGGAGCACCGGGCCGGTCGCCCGGGCGGGGGTCGGCCCCGGCCCGGCCCCGGCC
>NZ_JBEZUT010000284.1:0-11210 GCF_040636595.1 Kitasatospora sp. NPDC036755 | reverse complement strand
CGGCGCCCGCGGGCGGGGGCGCGGGGCGCGGCGGTGCGGCCGGTCCCGCGGTCGCGGTCCGGGGGGGGCCGGCGACGGCGTTACCGGTGCGGGGCCGGCCGCCGTGGTGGGGGGCGGCGGCCGGCCGGGTGGTGCGGCCGGTCGTCGCGCGGCCAACTCGCCGAGGTGCGCGGCGCGTTGGCCGGAGCGCCGCCCGGAGCGCTGCCCGGCGCTCGAATCGGTGCGTTACTTGGCGAGGAAGGCGAGCAGCGCCTCGTTGACCTCCTCGGCGTGGGTCCAGAGCAGGCCGTGCGGGGCGCCCTCGATCTCGACGTAGTCGGCGGCCGGCAGGGCCTTGTGGAACGGGCGCGCGGTGCTGTCGATCGGCAGGGTGCGGTCGCCGGTGCCGTGCAGGATCAGGGCCGGCACGTCGATGCGGGCGATGTCGGCGCGGAAGTCCGTGTACCAGGTGGTCGGCGCGGCCGAGGCGGCGAAGGCGCCGCCGCTCGCCGCGACGTTCCAGCTGTTGCGGACGGCCTCCTCGGAGATCCGGGTGCCGAGGTTCTCGTCCAGGTTGTAGAAGTCGTTGAAGAAGCCGGTGTAGAAGGCGAACCGGTCGGCCTTCACCGCGGCGACGATGCCGTCGAAGAACTCCTTCGGGGCGGCGCCCTCGGGGTTGTCCTCGGTCTTCAGCAGGAACGGCTCCAGGGAGGCCAGGAAGGCGACCTTGGCGATGCGCTCCGAGCCGTACGTGCCCACGTAGCGGGCGACCTCGCCGGTGCCCATCGAGAAGCCGACCAGGACGGCGTCGCGGACGTCGAGGGTCTCCAGCACGGTGTTCAGGTCCGCGGTGAAGGTGTCGTAGTCGTAGCCCGTGGTGGGGTGGGAGGACCGGCCGAAGCCGCGGCGGTCGTAGGTGACGACGCGGTAGCCGGCGTCCAGCAGTGCGGCGCTCTGGCGCTCCCAGGAGTCGCCGTTCAGCGGGAAGCCGTGGATCAGCACGACGGTCTGGCCGGTGCCGTGGTCCTCGTAGTAGAGGTCGATGGAGGTGGTGTTCTCCTGGCCAACGGTGATGTACGGCATGGGGTTTCCCCTTCTTGCGGGTTCGTGCGGCAGTGGTTCGTACGGCAGCGGTGCGGCCGCGACGGGCTACACGCTAGGCGAGGCCCGCGGCGGCGGATTGCCTGGGAGAGCACCCCGTGTCGTCCGAGAGCGCTACGGCCGGGGCGGCGCCCTCGGGGGGCACCGCCGTCGGGGAGTCCGTCGGGGAGTCGTCCGGGGAGTCGTCCGGCGGGCGCGGCTTCCGGAGCCGGTGCGCGGAACGACCGTAGGCAGTGCAGTGTCGGAACAGGCCCTGGGCGTCGTCCTCCTAGCCTGGAGGCCACAGAAGTCAGCGATCCCGAGGCCTCCGAAAAGGCTTGCGCGAGGCCTCAGTTAAGGACTCTCACGTCATGACGACGAACGACACGCCCACCGTCGTGCTGGTGCACGGCGCCTTCGCCGACGCCTCCGGCTTCGCCCGGGTCGTCCCGGAGCTGTTGGGCGACGGTCTGCAGGTCGTGGTGCCGGCCGTGCCCAACCGCAGCCTGATCGGGGACTCCGCGTACATCGCGTCGGTGGTCCGGCGGATCCCCGGGCCGGTCGTGCTGGTCGGTCACTCGTACGGCGGTGCCGTGATCACCGTCGCGGGCGCCGAGGACAACGTCAAGGGGCTGGTGTACCTGGCGGGTTACGCGCTGGAGGAGGGGGAGAGCCTGGGCGAGCTGCAGGGCGGCTTCCCCGACTCCGAGCTCGCCACCGCCCTGGTGTACAGCCCGTTCCCGCTGGACGGCGGACAGGGCGAGGGCACCGACGTCTCGGTGGAGGTCGACCGCCTGCCGGAGATCTTCGCGGCCGACGTCGACCCGGCGCTCGCCCGGGTCCTCGCCGTCTCCCAGCGGCCGCTCGCCGCGGCCGCGTTCGGCGAGGCCGCGCCCACCGCGGCGTGGCGGACCAAGCCGTCCTGGGGGATCGTCGCCAGTGCCGACCGGACCCTCAACCCCGACGTCCAGCGGTTCGGCTACCGGCGCGCCGGGGCCACCACCGTCGAGGTGGACTCCTCGCACCTGGTGATGCTCTCCCACCCCGAGTGCGTCGCCGACGTGATCCGCGACGCCGTCCGGTCCGTCGCCAAGTGACCACCCCCGCAAGCACCCAGCCCAGGAGCACCATGACCAGCCAGCAGCCGCACCTCCACCAGCACGGCCCGGAACTCCAGGAGTTCGGGACCGTCACCCAGCTGCCGATCGCGCTCTCCCACGACGCCCGGCAGTACTCGTGCCAGCGGCTCAACCGGGTCCTCGCGGACACCCAGTTCCTGTACGCGCTGTACAAGAAGTACCACTGGGGCATGCGCGGGCCGACCGCCTACCAGCTGCACCTGCTCTTCGACAAGCACGCCCAGGAGCAGCTGGAGCTGATCGACGTGCTCGCCGAGCGCGTGCAGAGCCTCGGCGGCGTCGCCGTGGGCGACCCCCGCCACGCCGCCCAGATCACGGGCGTGCCGCGCCCGCCGGACGGCATCGAGGGCGTGCAGTCGATGCTCTCGCGCCTGCTCGACGCCCACGAGACGGTCCTGGCCGACGTCCGCGACGCCGCCACCCGCACCGCGGAGCTCGGCGACGACGGCACCCAGGACCTCCTGGTCTCCCAGATCATCCGCACCGGCGAGACCCAGGTCTGGTTCCTCGCCGAGCACCTGGTCGTCGCCCCCGGTACCGGGGAGTGACCGCGGGCCGGGCCTGTTCGTCGGCAGGCCCGGCTCCGCTCAGTGCCGGGCCCGTTCGTCGGCGGGCCCGGCACTTTCTCGTTCCCGCCCACCGTTCCCGCCCACCGTTTCCGCCCATCGTTCCCGCCCACCGTCCCCGGAGGTACCGTGCCCGGACGCCGGCCCTTCCCGTTTCCGCGTCCCGACCGGGGCCCCGGAGCGGGCGCGGAATCCGCCACGCCCGTTCTGAACGCACGACTCGACCTCGGGGGAGGGAAGTTCATCGACCTTCCGGTGCGCTTCGTGTACCGCGTCGACGAGCCGTTCGCCGTGGTCATGGAGTTCCCCGGTTCCGATCCGGCGGTCGGCATCTGGGAGTTCTCCCGCGACCTGCTCTGGAAGGGCCTGCACCGGCCCGCCGGGACGGGCGACGTGCGGATCTCGCCGCCGTGCCGCTGCCACGGCCGCCGGCAGTTGCGGATCACGCTGCGGGGGGACGACGGCACCGCCTCGATCGACGTTCCGGTCGGGCCGGTGCACAGCTGGCTCCACGAGCAGAGCCTGGTCCGCGTCCCACGCGGCAGCGAGTCCCAACCGGTGGACTGGGACGCGGAGTTGACAAGGCTGGTCGAGGGCGGGTGAGACGGCGGCCGCCGGAACCCGCGCCTCGCACCACGGACATGACGCGATTCGGCTGTGCCCGTACCGAGATCCCTCGGTACGGGCACAGCCTAATCGCGTCACACGGGTCCGGGGCAGCGGACCACAGTCCGGACCGGAACCCACGCGCAGTGCCGGGCGGGAGGCCCGACAGGATGCCGGCTACAGGGTCCGGCGGACGCCGGCCTGGCGTTCCAGCCGCTCCAACTGGTCGGCGAGCCCCGCGTGCATCGCGTCGTGCACGGGGCCGCTGCGCCCGATCCACAGCACCTCCCGGCCCCGGAGCTCCTCCAGCATCAGCGCGTAGGCCGCGTACATCGCGACCGCCGCGAGGAGCATGCCGAGCGCCCCGGCGAGATGCCCCAGCCAGGCCACGCCCGAGACGCCGTAGAGGCCGGCGACGAAGTAGCGCGGCACGGCGATCAGCAGGAGCACCCACAGCACCTTCTTCGGCCTCGCCACCGAGGCCATCAGGGCGGCGAAGACCGTGAAGACCAGGTTCATCACGCCCAGCACCCGCGCGCCGCCGGGGGCGTCCGCCGCGGTGACGAGGCCGTTGGCCAGCCAGGCGCCGGCGAACCCGCCCATCAGCGTCGCCGCGATGACGTCGCGGGCGCCGAACGCCAGGACGCTGACCAGCAGTTGGAGGGCGAAGGCGGAGAAGAGGGTGAGCGCCACGGCCTGCCGGTACGCCCCGTCGACCAGGCCGAGCTGGAGGCTGCTGGCCACGGTGGAGGAGATGGCCACCGTGAAGAAGCCCAGGGGCATCGGCGAGGCGATGGGCCGCAGGGTGAGCCGCGTCATGGCGTGCAGGTCCGGTTCGCGGCGCGGGTCGGCCGACCGGTCCGCGTCCGTGGGGGCTCCGCGGTCCGGGCCGATCGGTGCTCCGTTTCCGGCAGCCGTCGGGCCGGGCCGTGGCGTGCGGGCCTCTTCCGTCGTCGTCGTCATCGTCATCTCGCTCCCTGTTCTCGGTACTTCGTGGTTCTCGGTACTGGTTGCTCCGGGTCGGACATGCCGACGGGCCCGGGCCTCGGGCGGGGAATCCGCCCAGGGCCCGAGCCCGTCCGGTGCCGGCCGCCTCAGCCGCGGTGCAGGGCGAGCCGGGTGGCCAGGCCGCCGCCCACACCGGCGACCACGGCCGCCGGCAGGCACCACAGCGGCCACGCGGCGAGGCCGAGGGCCCCGTCGACCGACCACTGTCCGGGGCCGGTGGCGGTCAGCGCCGCGCCGATGACGATCAGAACGAACGGGAACTCGTACCCGTCGTGCTGAACCCACAGCCCGTGCGGCCACTTGACCGTCATGGCGACGGTCATGACCCCCATGACACTTGCGCCGGCCAGCGGGGTGAGCAGGCCGGCGGCGAGCATCAGCCCGGCCCCGATCTGGGTGCCGCCGGCGGCCATCGCGGTGAGCTTGCCACCGCGGAAGCCGTCGCCCCGGAACTCGGCGCTGCCGCCGTCCAGTCCGCCGCCACCGAGGTGGAAGCTGACCTTCTGGACGCCGTGGCCCGCGATCAGCAGGCCGGCGACCAGGCGCAGCAGGAGTAGACCCGTGTTCATGTCGGACTCCGTCGGGCCGGTCAGCCGGCGGCGTGCGGGTCGATCATGGACTGGGCGTAGACCAGGCCCATGCCGTAGGCGCCGCCGTGCTCCTTGACGAGCTCGGTGACCGGGACGTAGGTCTCGGTGCGGGCCCAGTCGCGCTGGAGCTCCAGGAGGACCTGGATCCAGGTGACGGGCACGGCGCCGGCGGCGGTCATCCGCTGCAGGGCGTGCTCGTGGGCCAGCGGGCTGACGCCGCCGGAAGCGTCGGCCACGACGTAGACCTCGTAGCCCTGGTCCAGCGCCGACAGGGCCGGCAGGACGAGGCAGACCTCGGTCCACAGGCCGGAGAGGATGATCTTCTTGCGGCCGGTGGCCTTGACGGCCTCGACGAGGGCCGAGTCCTCCCAGGCGTTCATCGAGGTGCGGTCGATGACCTCCTGGTCGGGGAAGACGGCCTTCAGCTGGGGCAGGATCGGGCCGGAGAAGGACTCGGCGGCGACGGTGGACAGCACGGTCGGCACGTCGAAGATCCTGGCGGCCTTGGCCAGGCCGACGGTGGCGTTGATGATGGCGGTGCGGTCGCCGCTGCCGGTGCCGAAGAACATCTGCGGCTGGTGGTCGACGAACAGCATCATCGCGTTGTCGGGGGTGAGCAGGTCCGGGCTCGGTGCGGCGTGGACGTTGGCGAAGTCGACCATGGGTCTTCACTTCCTCTTGAATGCGGGTATGGACACAGGAAATTGACACTGCGTCAGGCATCCGGCCGGATCGGCTGGGCCTTACGTTCGACGACACTAGTCCGCCCCGGGCGGAGGGTTCTGCCCGCTGTGCGCCCGGCACTGTTCCGACAACGCACCACGGGACGGGCCCGGACCGCCGGCCGCCGAAGTGCGCTTCGGGGCAACCGGCCATGCGCTGCGGAGAACCTCGCCGGCGGCCCGCCGCCTACGTTCGACGGGTGGCCTCGCGCCGACCCACGCACCACCCAACGAAGGGACTCCCCTTGTCCACCATGCCCGTTGCCGGGGTCCGTCCCGGCACTCCCGAACAGCCCGCCGACCTGGTCGTGCGCAACGCCAAGGTCCACACCAACGACCCGCGCCGCCCGCAGGCCACGGCGGTGGCCGTGCGCGACGGCCGGATCCAGGCGGTCGGCGACGACGCGGACGTCATCCCGCTCGTCGGCCCCGGCACCCGGGTCGTCGACGCGCTCGGCCGCCGGGCCGTACCGGGCCTGAACGACGCCCACCTGCACGTCATCCGCGGCGGCCTCAACTACGTGATGGAGCTGCGCTGGGACGGCGTCCGGACGCTGCGCGAGGCGCTGGCGATGCTGCGGGTGCAGGCCGAGCGCACCCCGCCGGGGCAGTGGGTGCGGGTGGTCGGCGGCTGGTCGGCCGACCAGTTCGCCGAGCGGCGCCTGCCCACCCTGGCCGAGCTGAACGCCGCGGCCCCCGACACCCCGGTCTTCGTGCTGCACCTCTACCAGTCGGCCCTGCTCAACAAGGCCGCACTGCGGGCCGCCGGCTTCACCCGGGACACCCCCGACCCGGCCGGCGGCCAGATCGTGCGCGGCCACGACGGCGAGCCCACCGGCCTGCTGATCGCCGCCCCCGGCGCCCTGCTGCTCTACTCCACCCTGGCCAAGGCGCCGATGCTGGACGAGGCCGACCGGATCGGCTCCACCCGGCACTTCCTGCGCGAGCTCAACCGCTTCGGCCTCACCTCCGCGATCGACGCGGCCGGCGGCTTCCAGAGCTTCCCCGAGAACTACGGCACCGTCATGGAGCTCGCCCGCCGCGGCGAGCTGAGCCTGCGCATCGCCTACCACCTCTTCCCGCAGACCGCCGGGCAGGAGCTCGACGACCTCACCCGCTGGGTCGACACCGTGCGCCCCGGTGAGGGCGACGAGTGGCTGCGCCTCAACGGCGCGGGGGAGAACCTCACCTGGGCCGCCGCCGACTTCGAGAACTTCACCGAGCCGCGTCCGCAACTGGGCGCCTACGAGAGTGAGTTCGAGAAGGCCGTCCGGCTGCTGATGGAGAACGGCTGGGGCTTCCGACTGCACGCCACCTACGACGAGACCATCCGCCGGGACCTCGCCGTGTTCGAGAAGCTGGCCGCCGAGGGCCTCTTCCCCCAGGGCAACCGCTGGCTCTTCGACCACGCCGAGACGGTCAGCAAGGACAGCCTCGACCGGATAGCCGCCCTCGGCGGTGCCGTCTCCGTGCAGAACCGCCTCTCCTTCCAGGGCGAGGCCTTCGTCAACCGCTACGGCGCCCCCGCCGCCGCCGAGGCACCGCCGCTGCGCGCGATGCTGGACCGCGGCCTGACCGTCGCGGCCGGCACCGACGCCACCCGGGTCTCCTCCTACAACCCGTGGGTCGCCCTGCACTGGCTGGTCTCCGGCCGGGCCGTCTCCGGGCGGCGCCTGGCCGCCGAGCACAACCGGCTCAGCCGCGAGCAGGCCCTGGAGCTCTACACCCTCGGCGGCGCCCGGCTCACCGGCGAGGAGGACGTCAAGGGCCGCCTGACCGTCGGCAGCTACGCCGACCTCGCGCTGCTCAGCGCCGACTACTTCGCGGTGGCCGAGGCGGACATCCCGCACATCGAGTCCGTCCTGACCGTCGTCGGCGGGCGCACCGTCCACGCCACCCAGGAGCACGAGGGCCTGGCGCCCGAACTGCCCGAGGTGTCGCCGTCCTGGAGCCCGGTCACCCGCTTCGGCGGCTACCGGGCCACCCCCGCGCCCGGCCCGGCCGCCGGCGTCCAGCAGGCCGAGGGCGTCCTGGAGGCCGTGGCGGCCTCCGGCGAGCAGCACACCTGGCGGGTGGCCCGCGGCCTCGCCCTGCCCGGACAGCCCCAGCTGCCGACGGACCCCTGCTTCCTCTGACCCGCCGGCCGGTTCCGTCACGGGGCACCGCCCGGCCCGGGCGGTGCCCCGCCCGCATCCCCCTTCCCCGCACGAGGAGCCGTCGTGACCACACCCCCGCCGCCGCAGCAGCCGGCACCGCAGATCCACGACCGCCACCCGCTGGCCCTGGCCCTGTTCGCCCTCACCCTGGTCAGCGGCCTGATCGACGCGATCAGCTACCTCGGCCTCGGCCACGTCTTCACCGCGAACATGACCGGCAACGTCGTCGTGATCGCCTTCGCCCTCGCGGGGGCACCCGGCTTCTCCGTGGCCGGCTCGCTGACCTCCCTCGCCGCCTTCCTGCTCGGCGCGGGCGTGGCCGGCCGTCTCGCCGCCCGGCGCGCCGGCAGCCACCGCGCCGCCCGGCTGCGCACGGCCTTCGTCCTGGAGGTCGGGCTGTACGGGGTGGCCGCGGCCATCGCCTTCCTCCGGAGCGTCGACGGGCCCGCGCAGTACCCGGTGATCGCCCTGCTCGCCCTGGCGATGGGCATCCGCAACGGCACGGTGCGCGGCCTCGGCGTGCCGGACCTCACCACCACCGTGCTCACCCTCACCCTGACCGGCCTGGCCGCCGACTCCCGCCTGGCCGGCGGCACCGCGCCCCGCCAGCGGCGCAAGATCCTGTCCGTCGTCACCATGCTCGCCGGGGCCGCCCCCGGCGCCGTCCTCGTCCTGCACGGCCAGATCGCCTGGGCCCTGGTCGCCAGCGCCGCCCTGGCGGGGCTCACCGTCCTGCTCTACCGGGAGTGACCGCACGGCAGATCCCCTACGGTGGAGGCTCGAAGGCGCGCGTGGTCAGCAACTCGGCGCCGCGTGCTCGGGCGGGGATCCGCAGGACGCGCCCCGGAGGGGCCCGTGACCGCCCGCCGGGCCCGTGACCTCGGGAAGGACGGTTCCGGGGAGCGGTAACCTTGGGTACCCGGTGAGCGGATCGGCCGGGTCGAGGGAGAGGCACCAGTGGCGGAGCACAGCCGGTTTCCGGCCCTGGTCGGGCGGCAGCCGCAGACGGAACTGCTGACCGCGGCGCTGGTGCAGGCCGTGGACGGTGCGAGCGGCTCCACCGTCGTGCTGCGGGGTGAGGCCGGTGTCGGCAAGAGCACGCTGATGGGCTGGGTGGAGCGGGCGGCGCGCGAGCGCGGGTTCACCGTCCTGCGCGCGGTCGGCACGGAGGCGGAGACGGACCTCGCGTTCGGCGCCCTCCACCAGGCTTTCCGGTCGCTGCTCCAGCACTCCGACGCGCTGTCCGCACACCAGCGGGAGGCCCTGGAGAGCGCGTTCGGCGTCCGCTTCGGGACCCCGAGCGGCTTCGCCGTGGGTGCCGCCGTGCTGGCCCTGCTGCAGCGGGCGGTGCGGACCGCGCCCGTGCTGCTGGTCCTGGACGACCTGCACTGGATCGACTCGTCGAGCGCGACCGTCTTCGCCTTCCTGCACCGGCGGTGCGCCGAACTGCCGGTGGTGATCGTCGGAGCCGCCCGCCCGGACGGAGCGGCCGCCCAGACGTGGTCGGCCGAGGCCGTCGACGTCCCGGCCCTGCCCCCGGCGGACGCGGTCCTGCTGTTGGGCGCCTGCCACCCCGAACTCGCGGCGCCCGCCAGGGAACGCGTGCTGGCCGAGGCGGCCGGCAACCCGCTGGCCCTGGTGGAACTGCCGCGCCAACTGGGGGCGGCCCAGCAGCGCGGCGCCGCTCCGCTGCCCGAGCGGCTGCCGCTGGGGCGGAAGCTGGAGCGGATGTTCGCCGAGCGGCTGGGCGCGGTGACGCCGGAGGTCGGCCGCCTGCTGCTGCTCGGCGCCCTGGCCACCGGCCCGGACTCCGGCAGCGCCGAGTGGCTCCGCGCCCTGGCGGACGAGAACGCCCGGCAGATCCTGGAGCGGATCGAGGCGGACGGACTGGCCCGGCTCGATCCGGACGGGCAGCTCGTCTTCCGGCACCCGCTGGTCCGTACCGCCGTCGTCGCCGCCGCCTCGGACACCGCGCGCCGGGAGGCGCACCGCGCGCTGTCCGGTGCCCTCGCGCCGGACGACCCCCGCCGGCTGGCGCACGAGGCGGCTGCCGCCCTGCTGCCCGACGAGGACCTCGCGCACCGCCTCCAGGAGGCAGGTCAGGACCTCGCCCGGCGGGGCGGCGAGGCGGAGGGCGCGCTCCTGCTCGAACGTGCCGCCGCCCTCAGCCCCGGTTCCGCCGACCGCGTCCGCAGGCTCACCCGGGCCGCGGTGATGTCGGCGCGCGGCGGGCAACTGCGGCACACCGCCGCCCTGGTGGGGGAGATCGGGAGCGGTGCCGTCCCGCCGGACATCGCCCCGCTGTTCTCGTACGCGGTGGTCTACGCGGACCAGAGCCATCACGTCGACTTCGAGTCCTCCGCCGCGCTGCTGCCCGCGGCCCTCGACGCGCTGACTGCCCCCGGCGCCGAGTCCTTCGGCGGGCTGCTCGAACAGGCCTGGTTCAAGCTCCTCCTGGCGGCCACCTACACGGACGACCCGTGGGCCTGGCGCGCCCTGGAACGGCACCGGGACGACGTCTCCGAGGTGGGCCGGCTGTGCCTGCGGGCCTGGACCGACCCCGGGCCGGACGCGGCGGCCGCCCTCCTCTCGATCGCCGGGCGGATGACCGAGGAGCAGGAGGCCGGCGCGGCCTGGCTGCTGCTGTGGACCGCCTCCGCGCTCGACTGCCCCGACGGCGAGCTGTGGCAGCGCTTCTCCGGGCTGCACGGCTACGCCAGCCAGGGCTCGGTGGCCAAGGCCAGGGCCCACCAGGACTACCTGCTCGGGCACTGGGACCGGGCGGCCGTCTGCCTGCGCGAGGCCGAGATGGCGGACGAGCTCGGCTACCACACCAACGGCCTGATGTTCCGCCAGTACTACGCGCACTTCCTGGCCGGCCGGGGCGACGAGGCAGGGCTGCGGGAGATCGAACGGGCCATCGGACCGGTCGCCACCCGCGCCCGGATGCGGTACGTCCTGGACCGTCTGGCCCATCTGCGCGGACTGGCCGCGCTCGCCCACCGGCGCTACGAGGAGGCGTACGGCCACTTCGGCGAGCTCACCCAACCGGGGCGGCTGCCCGGCGGCCGGCCCTGGCGCCACACGCTGGTCCTCGACCTGGTGACGGCCGCCGTGCACACCGGGCGGCTCGAGGAGGCCCGGGCCCACCTCGCGGCCGGAGCCGGTGCGCGCTCGGCGGAGGTCTCCGGGCGCCACGCCTTCCTGTACGCGGCCGCCACCGCCCTGGCCGCCGACGACGTGGACGCCGACGCCGCCTATGCCGCGGCGTACGCCGTGCCGGGCGCCGAGCAGTGGGTGTTCGACCTCGCGCGCCTGCGGCTCGCGCACGGCGCGTGGCTGCGACGCCACCACCGGCCCGGGG
>NZ_JBEZUT010000283.1:0-11309 GCF_040636595.1 Kitasatospora sp. NPDC036755 | reverse complement strand
AATCCACCGAACGGGTGAAGCAACCGCGCCCATTGTGGGGAAGCGCGACCGGGATGGGTTTGGTCTTCCGTGGCCGAACCGTCGGCGGTTCGGGGTGCGGTCGAGCCAGGCCTGCACCCGGGGCTTGGAGGCCTCCAACAGCGCGCTGCCGTGCGGGGATTCGAGCGCCAGGTGCAGCGTCGCGCCGTGGCAGGGGCAGTACGCCGGCCACAGCTTGACGTCGCCCTGGCCGCTCAGCGCGCGCAGGCCGTCGCGCAGCAGTTCGCGCGAGAACACCCAGTCCGCCTCGTCCGGCCGCCCGAGGTGGAAGGTCAGCAGCACCTCGTACGGGCGCTCGGCGGTGAACCGGAACCGGGTACGCACCTCGCCGACCACCTCCTCGCCCAGCGAGATCCGCAGCGTCAGCACCTCCTCCACCGCCGCCGGAGCGGCGGTGGAGCCGTCCCCATCGCCGCCCGTGGGGGTGGCGGCGAGGGGTGCACTGGAGGCTGCGGACAGCGGGTCGAGCGACATGACGGTCTCTCCGGGACGGCGTGGGATGCCCTCAGCCTGCGTCACGCCGCGCCCGGCGGGCAAGGGTTGCAAGGGGGTTGCAATAACCCCCGTCCGGGGCAACAGCCCCTTACCGCGCTTGTCAGACGGAACGTCAACTTCCTTGCATGGAAAGGGTTTCCGTGAAGTTGATCAGGACCGCCCGGAACGCGGTCACCCGCTGGTACGCTCGCCCCCTCCCCCGTGCGGGCCCGCGCGGAACCGGCCCTCGACGGCCGGGACCGGGCCCGGCGGCGACGCGTGGGAGAATACGGCGACGCGACGGCGGCTTCGGGGAGGGAGGGGTCCGTTGGCTGTGCGCGAGGACACCGCGCGGGACGTGCGGCACGAGCCCGCACGACAGGGGCGGCACGGGCGGGCGCGCCCGTTCGGCGGCCTGTTCCGGCTGCCCACCGTGCGTTTCTCCGGTGCCGCGATGGCGATGTCCACCGTGGTCGGCATCAGCATCGCCACCACCCTGCTGCTGAACGAGCAGCAGGGGATCGGCCGCCGGGCCGGCGTCGCCCGGGTCGGCACCACCCCGCCGCCCACCCCGGGCGCCACCGACGAGGCCGAGGCGATCTCCGCGCAGACCCCGACCGACGGCCCGTCGCCCGCCCCCTCCGCCGGACGCCCCCTGGGCGGCCGGCCCTCGACGCACCCGTCCACGCACCCCTCCTCCCGCCCCTCCGGGCCGGCGCCGGTCGCCGTCAGCCCGCCCGCGTTCCACCCGGCGGGCCCGGGCATGCCCCAGACCGGCGGCCAGGCCTCGGCCGGGCAGGACGCCCCGGCCCCCGGCACCCAGCTCACCGGCACCGAGGCCGGCGCCCCGGCCGCCGCCGGCCCCTCGCCCTCCCCCTCCGTGTCCACCCCGCCCGCCGAGGCCAAGCAGCCCTACGCCCCGGCCGGCTCCGACCGCCCGCAGCCCACCCCCGGGTCGGCTGTGCCCGGGCTGGGGGCCGCCGGGCCGGCCCGCCCGGCACCGCCGCCCGCCATGCCCCTCCCGGACACCGGCGGCGACCCGGGCATCCCGACCGCGACCCCCGCCGGCGGCCCCCGGATCGCCCCGGGCGTTCCTCGGATCGCCCCGGGCACCGACCGCATCGCCCCGGGCACCGACCGCGCGCTGACCGGCGCCGGCCAGGTATCCCCGCTCGGCCGCGACGGCCTGCGCCACCAGCTGACCCTCGACGTCACCGAGCCGGTCACCGCGTTCCAGGCCGAGTTCCGGCTCGCCCCGGGCGAGTCGGCCCCCGGGCCCGGCACCGTCTGGACCGACCTTCCGGGCGCCGTGGTGACCACCCAGCAGGAGCGCGGCACCGTCGTCCACCGCTTCACCACCCCGCCCGGCACCGACGTCCGGCCCGGCCACTACACCTTCGGCGTGCGCGGCGCCCGTCCGGCCGCCGAGCCGTCCAGCGCGGGGCGCAGGCCGGCCCCGGCGGAGAGCTGGAACGTCTCCGCCTTCGCCCTCGACCACCCCCGCGCGGTGGCCGCGCTCGGCGGCTTCGGCCCGGCTCCGGCGCCGACCGCCGAGCCGTCGCTCCCCGTGCCGACCGCCACCGCGGGCACCATCGCGGGCACCACCGCGCGCTGACCTGCCGACGGCCGGGTGTAACAGTCCTCCGACGATCCGGCAGCGGGGCGATTCGGACGGGCTCATCCCCGCACCCTCGTTCGTTACTGTGGGCAGCACCCGACCCGGCGCCCCCAACCGGCCCCGGCCGGGCCGCCGTTCCGCACCCGAGGAGGAGTCCGTGTCCACCGTCCTGACCCAAGGCGGCAACGCACCGCTGACCGCCGCGCGAGTGACCGTCGAGGTCACCGCGCCCAAGGCGCTGGACGTCTCCGGCCTGCTGCTGACCGAGGCCGGGAAGGTCCGCTCGGACGAGGACTTCGTCTTCTTCAACGCCCCGAACGGCCCCGGCGTCAGCCACCGCCCGGCCACCGCCGGCACCCCCGACGCGATCACCGTCGACACCCGGGCCGTCCCGGCCGGCATCACCAAGATCGTGGTCACCGCGAGCCCCGCCGACCAGGTCTCGACCTTCGCCGGGACGGAGCCCACCGCCACCGTCCGCGACGCCGACACCGGCGAGGTGCTGGTCACCTTCACCCCGCCCCGGCTGGGCCTGGAGACCGCGCTCATCGTGGTCGAGGTCTACCTGCGGGGCGGCGCCTGGAAGGTGCGCGCGGTCGGCCAGGGTTACGCCGACGGCCTCGCGGGCATCGCCACGGACTTCGGCGTCACCGTCGAGGACTCCCCGGCTCCGGCTCCGACCCCGGCCCCGGCCACGGCGCCCGCCGCACCCGCCGCGCCGCCGACCTCGCTGGACCGGACCGTCCAGCTCCCGGCCTCACCGGACCGGACCGTCCAGCTCCCGGCCCCGCCGGCCGCCCCGCCCACGCCCCCGGCCGCTCCGGTCGACCCGCGGATCGCCCTCGCCACCGGCCAGAACACCCTCCCGACCCCGCCCGCGGCTCCGCCGGCCCCGGCCGCCCCCGGCCGGATCACCCTGGACAAGGGCCGGGTCAACCTGGTCAAGGGCAGCTCGGTCTCCCTGGTCAAGAACGGCCGGCCCTTCCTCTCCTCCGTCCGGATGGCCCTCGGCTGGAAGTCCGCCGCCCGCGGCCGGGACATCGACCTGGACGCCTCCTGCCTCGCCTTCGACGCCCGCCACAAGCGGCTGGAGACGGCCTGGTTCATGAAGCTGAACATCTTCAACGGCGCGATCTCCCACTCCGGCGACAACCTGGTCGGCGGCGAGGGCGGCGACGACGAGGTGATCACCGTCCACCTGGAGGGCCTGCCGGCCGAGGTCCACGCGCTGGTCTTCGTCGTGAACTCCTTCTCCGGCCAGAAGTTCACCGATGTGCGGGACGCCTACTGCCGGCTGCTGGACGCCCGGACAGAGGAGGAACTGGTCCGCTTCGACCTCACCAACTCCGAACCCCACACCGGCGTGATGATGTGCAAGCTGGTGCGCCGCCCGGGCGGCGAGTGGGAGATGACGGCCGTCGGCGAGTACGTCGAGGGCAAGACCGCGCGGGCGATGATCGAGCCCGCCGCCGCGATCCTCTGACACCCGACGTCACTGCTACGCCCGCGAATTCACCCTCCCGAGGCATCAAGTCGTCCACGCACCGACTCGATTGACTCTCAGGGGGGTGAATCGCACTCTCCCCCGCACCCCGAGGAGGAGAGCCGTGCCACACTCCCTGTCCCGCCTCGCCGTCGTCGGCACCGCCACCGTGCTCGCCGCCGGGCTGATCACCCCGACCACCGTCCAGGCCGCCGCCCGGCCCGGCGACCGCGCCGGCGCCCTGCGCTGGACGGCCCTCGGCGACTCCTACACCGCCGGGGTCATCGAGGCCACCGGCGCCGAGACCGAGCCCCGCGACGGCTGCGCCCGCACCGTCGAGTCCTACCCCGAGATCATCCGCCGCGACCTCGGCTCCCTGGTCGACCTGCGCAACGTCAGCTGCAGCGGCGCCACCACCGACGGCGTCTACGCCGACTCCCAGAGCCCGCTCGGCCGCCCGCTGCCACCCCTCGGCACCGACCCGAACGGCCCCTACCCGGCCGTCCCGCCGCAGATCGACAGCGTCGACGCGGCCACCGACCTGGTCACCGTCGGGATCGGCGGCAACGACCTCGGCTTCGCCGAGATCCTCAAGAGCTGCATCGAACTCGGCGCCCTCCAGCTCGGCCAGGGCTCGCCCTGCAAGGACAAGTTCGACGCGGGCCTGCCCGCCCGCTTCGACGCGCTGCGCGACGACTACGACCGGATGCTCACCGCGCTGCACGCCAAGGCCCCGTCCGCCAGGATCGTCACCGTCGGCTACCCGCACCTCGTCCCCGAGGCCGCCGAGCTCTGCCAGTACGGCAACGTCCTGCAGTTCGGCACCTTCACCACCGGGGACCTCCGCTGGACCCGCACCGCGGTCGTCGAACCGCTCAACGCCCTCGTCGCCCGGGTCGCCGCCGCCCACGGCGACGCCTTCGTGGACCTCTACCCGGCCAGCGCCGGCCACAGCGTCTGCGACGCAGACCACTGGCTCGACGGCGTGCTGACCAGCGTCCTCCCCCTCCGGTACGCCGTGGTGCACCCCAACGCCACCGGCCAGGCCCACGCCGCCGCCCTGGTCGAGGACGCCGTCCTCGGCGGCTGACCCGCCCGCCCGCCGCGACGGCCCGCGGGCGGGCGGGACCGCGAAACGGCCCGCCCGCCCCGGCGCCTACTCCTCGATCGCCCCGCCGACCCGCCGCAGGTGCTGCCGGAAGCTGTACCCCGGCTCGGCGGCGCGCCGCGCCAGGTACTCGTCGAAGGAGGTCTGCCGGCGCAGCGTGTCCCCGCCGGCGACCCGCTCGGCCTGGGCGCGCTCGGTCCGGGCGATCGCGCCGGCCGTCTCCAGCACCTCCGCGACCCGGTCACCGGGCACGAACAGCACCCCGTCCGGGTCGGCGAACACCACGTCCCCGGCACTCACCGGGTGCGGCCCGAACTTCGCCGTCAGCAGCGCCTCCGGCTCGCGGTCGTCCAGCCGTACCGGGCCGAGCGGCAGCGCCCCGTAGCTGAACACCGGCAGCCCGATCTCCCGCAGCTCGGGGGTGTCCCGGTGCAGCCCCCACACCACGATCCCGGCCACCCCGGCGGCCCGCGCCTCCAGCACCGCGAGGTCCCCGATGCAGGCCTCGTCGGTCCGCCCGCCGTTGTCGACCACCAGCACGTCCCCGTCCCGCGCCGCCCCGTACGCCTCCAGGAACACGTCCACGCTCCCGTAGTGCCGCACCGGCAGCACCCGACCCGCCACCCGGGCCCCGGCCACCACCGGCCCCACCCCCACCGGCGCCACCCGCAGCCCCACCCCGAGCCGCACGCACGCATCCGCCACCAACGGCGTCGACAGCTCCGCGAAGGCCTTCAGCATCCCCAACTCCTCGGCTCGAACAGCCAGTTCACCAGCAGCAAGATCCTAGGCCCACCTTCGGCCCCACACCATCGAGTGACGGCACGCTCATCCCTCCCCACCCATGCCCACCACCCCGTACCTTTCGACACATCCAGTCGAGAGGCCCTTCATGAACACAACGGACAGCGAAATCCTCCTCGAACTGTTCCTGGCCCTGGACGCACCCGAAGGCTTGCGGGCCGAACTCATCGAGGGCGAGATCCTCATCGAGCTCCCCAAGGACGGCCATCACTGCCATCTTGTCAGCGCATTGACCGATCAGGTGTGGCGCGCATCGGCCACCGAGCTCCAGATGTCCGAGAACAAGGGCCTCCGCCTCGTCGCGAGCGGGAATCACCCTCCGAACCACGTCATCCCCGACGTCACCTTCGCCCCCGAGGAACTCCGCCTCTTCCGTGGCGCGCCGTCCTGGATGGAACCGGACGGCGTGGCCATGGTCGCCGAGGTGACGTCCGCCAAGCCGGACCGGGACCGCATCGCCAAGCGGCACTGCTACGCGCGTGCCGGGATCCCGCTCTACCTCCTCGTCGACCGCGAGAAGTCCCAGGTCAGCCTCTTCGGCGAGCCGCACCGCGAGGAGTACACCGAGGTCCACCTGGCCGCCTTCGGGGAACCGCTCGCTCTCCCCGCGCCGTTCGGCTTCGACCTCGACACGAAGCCGTTCCTCTGAACGCGGACGGCCCGCACCCCCCGTCAGGGGTGCGGGCCGCGGTTCGTGGGCGCGCGGGTCAGCCGCGGGTGGCCATGGCGCGCAGGAAGAACGTCAGGTTGGCCGGGCGCTCCGCGAGGCGGCGCATGAAGTAGCCGTACCACTCCTGGCCGTACGGGAGGTACACGCGCATGGTGTTGCCCTCGCCGGCGAGGCGCAGCTGCTCCTCGGGGCGGATGCCGAGCAGCATCTGGTACTCGAAGGAGTCCCGCTTGCGGCCGTTCCACTGGGCGAGCTGGCCGGCGATCTTGATCATGTTGGGGTCGTGCGAGGCGATCATCGGGTAGCCCTCGCCCGCCATCAGGACCTTCAGGGCCCGGACGTACGCGAGGTCGACCTCGTGCTTGCCCTGGAAGGCGACCGACTCGGGCTCCTTGTAGGCGCCCTTGCACAGGCGCACGCGCGAACCGGCGCCGGAGAACTCGCGGCAGTCGGCCTCGGTGCGGCGCAGGTAGGCCTGGAGGACGACGCCCAGCCACGGGAAGTCGGCCCGCAGCTCCCGCGCGATGGCGAGGGTGGAGTCGGTGGTGGTGTGGTCCTCCATGTCGAGGGTCACCGTGGTGCCGGCGTCGGCGGCGGCCTCGCAGATGCGACGGGCGTTCTCCAGCGCGATCTTCTCGCCGTCCACCGGGAGGAACTGGCCGACGGCCGACAGCTTGACCGAGACCTCGGCGCCGGCCGCCAGGCCGGTCTCCTTGAGCGCCTTGAGCAGGTGCTCGTAGGCCTCGGCGGTGCCGGCGGCCTGGGTGGCGTCCTGGGTGTCCTCGCCGAGGTGGTCGAGGGTGACCTTGCGGCCGGTGGCGATCAGGTCGTCCGTGGCGGTGATGGCGTCGTCGAGGACGTCGCCCGCGACGAATCGCTCGACTATCGCGTGGGTCGGGGGGAACTTCTCGACCACGGTGCGGACCTGCGGGGACCGGGAGGCCGCGAGAAGGGCGGAACGGAGCATCGTGACTCCTGGAGCTGGTGTTTCCAAGGGTGGCAGAGGGGCCGGGGCGGCGGTACCGGGGGTGCCGCGCGCAGCGCGTCCCGAGAAGGGTGCCGCTGGGCGCGGACGGGCCCGCCGCCCCGGCGGGCGGCGCCCGGCTGCGGGACCGGGCGTCGCGGGTGACCGGTGGCTACTGGAGGAGCCTGCTGGTCGGAGGGGCTGGTCAGCCCATGTGCGGGTAGCGGTAGTCCGTCGGCGGGACGAAGGTCTCCTTGACCGAGCGGGTGGAGGTCCAGCGCGCCAGGTTCTGCTTGGCGCCCGCCTTGTCGTTGGTGCCCGAGGCCCGGCCGCCACCGAAGGGCTGCTGGCCGACGACGGCGCCGGTCGGCTTGTCGTTGATGTAGAAGTTGCCGGCCGCGAAGCGCAGCTTGTGCATCGCGTCCTGGGCCGCGGCGCGGTCCTGGGAGATGATCGAGCCGGTCAGGCCGTACGGCGACACCGACTCCATCTGGGCCAGCATCTCCTCGTACTTCTCGTCCTCGTAGACGTACACGGCGAGGATCGGGCCGAAGTACTCGTCCTTGAAGTACTCGCTGGACGGGTCCTGGCAGACGAGGACGGTCGGACGGACGAAGTAGCCCACCGAGTCGTCGTAGGTGCCGCCGGCGAGGACCTCGACCTGCGGGTCGGCCTGGGCGCGGTCGATCGCGGCCTTGTTCTTGGCGAAGGAGCGCTCGTCGATGACGGCCGACATGAAGTTGGTCAGGTCGGTGACGTCGCCCATGGTGAGGCCGTCGACCTCGGCGGCGAACTCGTCCTTGAGGCCGGCCCAGATCGACGCCGGGACGTAGGCCCGCGACAGCGCCGAGCACTTCTGGCCCTGGAACTCGAAGGCGCCGCGGGTCATCGCGGTCTTGAGGACCTTCGGGTCGGCGGACGGGTGGGCGACGAGGAAGTCCTTGCCGCCGGTCTCGCCGACGATCCGCGGGTAGGTGCGGTAGCCGGAGATGTTGTTGCCGACCTCGCGCCACAGGTGCTGGAAGGTCGCGGTGGAGCCGGTGAAGTGGATGCCGGCCAGCGCCGGGTGCTTGAGCGCGACCTCGGAGACGGCCAGGCCGTCGCCGGTCACCATGTTGATGACGCCCTTGGGCAGGCCGGCCTCCTCCAGCAGCTGCATCAGCAGGTGCGCGGAGAACTGCTGGGTCGGGGACGGCTTCCACAGCACCACGTTGCCCATCAGCGCGGGCGCGGTCGGCAGGTTGCCGGCGATCGCGGTGAAGTTGAAGGGGGTGATCGCGTAGACGAAGCCCTCCAGCGGGCGGTGGTCGCTGCGGTTCCACACGCCGTCCGAGGAGATCGGCTGCTCGGCCATGATCTGGCGGGCGAAGTGCACGTTGAAGCGCAGGAAGTCGACCAGCTCGCAGGGGGTGTCGATCTCGGCCTGCTGGGCGGTCTTGGACTGGCCGAGCATGGTGGCGGCGGCCAGGGTCTCGCGCCAGGGGCCGGCCAGCAGGTCGGCGGCCTTGAGGAAGATCGCGGCGCGGGAGTCGAAGGAGAGCGCCTGCCAGGCCGGGGCCGCGGCCAGGGCAGTGTCGATGGCTTCCTGCGCGTCGGCCTGGGTGGCGTTGCGCAGGGTGCCGAGCCGAGCCGCGTGGTTGTGCGGCTGGACGACGTGGATCTCGGTGCCGCCGCCCATCCGGCGCTCACCGTTGATCGTCATGGTCAGCTGGACCGGCTCCTGGCCGCCCAGCTCCTTCAGCTTGGCCTCCAGACGGGCCCGTTCCGGGCTCCCGGGGGCGTAGCTGTGGACCGGCTCGTTCACCGGCGCGGGGACCTGGGTCACAGCGTCCATAGAGCGCACGCTCTCCTTCGTTCAGTGCGGGGGGACTGCCGGCGCGGGTTGCGCACCGACCACAGCACGAACGCTATTCCTGGCCACCGGGCCACTTGATTGGCCGGGCGGCTAAATTCCCCCGTACGGCGTTGTCCGGCCCGACGAACAGGGTCACGCCGCGGTCACGAACCGCCCCCGTCCACCCCACCGTTCACACCACCCGGCACCACCCCGCATCACCCGGCGCCACCGGCTCACGCCCCCGGCCCGCCCGACCGGCTCACGCTCCGGCGCCCGCCTTCTGCTCGTTCACCACCTCCGCCCTGGCCGCGACGGCCTCCACCACCGGCCGCCGGGCCGCCTCGTACGCCGCCAGGGCGCTCGCCGGGTCGGGCCGTTCGGACAGGCAGCGGGCCAGTTCGACGGCGCTCTCGACGGCCAGCGAGACGCCCTGGCCGGAACTGTTGGACGGCGCGTGCACCGAGTCGCCGACCAGCACCATCCGGTCGCGGTACCAGTGCGGCACGGAGGGCATGATCTCCAGCCGGGGGAAGACCTCGACGCTCTCCTCGTCCGCCGCCGCCAGCACCTCCCGGGCGGGCAGGTCCTCGGCGTGCCGCGCGCGGGCCAGCGCCAGCCAGTCCGCCCGCGTCGCCGCCCGGACCTGCGCCGCGGTCAGCTGCTCCGGCTGCGGGATGTTGCTGAACCAGGCGGTCCCGGCGCCGTCCGGCAGCGCCCAGTAGCCGAAGAACGCCCGCGGCCCCTGGGCGAAGTGGAGGGACAGGCCGGCGCCGCGCGGGCCGTCGAACCGGTGCGCGCTGTACCCGCCGACGCCGATCAGGCCGGTGTAGCGGGGGCCGGGCGCGGCCGGGTCGATCAGCCCGCGGACCACGGAGCGGGCGCCGTCGGCGCCGATCAGGAGGCCGCCGTCCGCCGTGCTGCCGTCGGCGAACCGGGCGGTGACGCCGTCCGCGCGCTCCTCGACGCCGACCAGCCGCTTGCCGTACCGGACGGCGACGCCCTGCACGGCCAGCCGCCGCTGGAGCACGGCGTACAGCTCGGCGCGCCGCATCACCCGCCCGGCCGCCTCGGGGAACTCGGCGAGGACGGCGTTCCTCGCGTCCTCGATGACCATCCGGTCGACCGGTTGCCCGATCGCGGCGACCTCCGCCTCCAGGCCGACGGCCGCCAGCGCCGCGAGCCCGTTGGACGCGATCATGAAGGTTCCGCCGATGCCCTCGGCGGAGCTCCCGTAGGCCTCGTACACGACGGCCTCGACGCCGACCAGCCGCAGCGCCAGCGCCGTCACCGGCCCGGCGATGCCGCCGCCGATGACCAGGGCCTTTCCGGTGGTGCGGATCCCGTTCATTCCAGCCTCCTCAGGTGTTCGTCCAGGGTCCGGCGGAACTCCGGCTCCCCGAGCTGTCCGATGAGGTTCTCGGTGAAGCGGCGCTCGGCCCGCAGCAGCGCGAGGGCGTAGTCCTCCTCGATGACGAACATCGGGTGGAGGCCCGTCCCCTCTGCCTCGTGCAGCGCGGAGCGCGAGGCGTCGATCAGGGCGTCCAGCGCCTCCAGCCGGCGGGCCAGCAGGTCCACCGACTCCTCGATCGGCAGGGCCGCCAACAGGCTCAGGGCCACCCCGAACGCCGGGTACTCGTGTCGGGGTTCGGCGACCAGCTCGCGCATCCAGTCGTCGCGTTCCGCCCGGCCCTCCGCCGTGAGCGCGTAGACGGTGCGCTCCGGCCGCTGGGTGTCGCGGACGGTCTCCCGCTCGGCGACGAACCCGGCCTTCCGCAGCTGCTCCACGACCATGTAGAGCGAGCTGCGGTTGTACTTGATGTTGCGGTCCTTGCCCTGCTCCTTGAGTCGACGCCCCATCTCGTACGGATGCATCGGCTCGATCGTGAGCTCGGCCAGGACCGCGAGGGCCAGCGGGTTCGACACCTTGCGTCGCTTCGCCATCGAGAACGTTCCTCATCGGTTGGTCGGTACTGACTATCCGGTCTCGGATAGTCGAAATCAACTATTCAGCCCTGACGAACCCGAACTCTGTCCGTCCGGCTAAAATCAACCACACACCGTTGTCCGAGCGGATGAAGGAGGACCGGCGTGACCACTCCCGGCCTGCCGCTCCGTCAACTCCTGATGTCCCTGGGCGAACCGCTGGTCGAGCTCCAGGCCGCCCCGCAGGGCCTGGACGTGCCGGTGCGCGACGTCGCCATCCTCGACCCGGAGGACCCGCCGACCGCCGCCGCCGGCGAGCTCGTGCTGGCGATCGGCGCCCGCGGCCGCGCCGCCCTGCCCGCCCTGCGCGCGGCCGGACGCGCCGCGGC
>NZ_JBEZUT010000282.1:0-11335 GCF_040636595.1 Kitasatospora sp. NPDC036755 | reverse complement strand
GCCACGATCGAGGTCTGCACCTCGGCGAGCAGCTCCAACTCATCGTCAGCCGTGACGAGTTCGCCGAGCCTGCGGTCTCGCGCAGCGGGGTTCGGGCCCCGGCGGCTACGACGGGCGGCGTCCCCAGCAGGAGACCATCATCCAGGCGGTGTCGGCGAAGGCCGGGTCGTCCAGGTGGGCGACCGCTGACGCGATCTGCTCGGCCGTCATCAGCCCGGTCGCGACGAGGCCGGGGGTGGCCTGGGCGAAGCAGCGGCGCCAGAAGGCGTCCTCGGTCGGGTCCGTCCCGCAGACGGCCACCCGGATGGTCATGCCGATGTCGGTGAGGCCCGCGCGGGCCATGGCCGCGGGGATGCGGCGGGCCCAGCCGTGGTCGGTCCCGTGGATCCGGGCCAGCAACCGCTGGCACGCCTCCAGCAGCCCGGCGAACTCCGGGTAGGGGGAGGCCTCGGCCGGGAGGTAGGTGGGGTCCTCGACGACGAGCCACCCGCCGGGCGCGAGCCAGCCGGCCATCCGGCCGAGGGTGAGCCCGGGGTCGGGAAGGTGGCCGAGCAGGGCCCGCGCGTGCACCAGGTCCTGGGAGTCCGCCGGGAAGTCGTCGCGGGTCACGTCGTGCCGGGCGACCGTCATGTTGGCGGGCACCGGCGACTCCCGGAGGAGCGCGGTGTCCAGGTCGGTGGCCGTGACCCGGCCCTCGGGGCAGCGGGCGGCGAGCCACCGGGCGATGGAACCGTGTCCGGCCCCCGCCTCGACGCAGTGCCAGTCCGCGCGGACCCCGAGCTGTTCGAGGACGGCGACGGTGGCCGGATCGTTGAGCTCCTCCAGCAGCCGCAGGCGTTCGCGCTCGCCGTCCGTGCCGTGGGCGAGGACGCCGTCCTGGTAGACCGGGCTGTTCATCGTTCACCGTCCAGGTGTCGGGCCACGACGGGGGTGAAGTCCCCGCGGCAGGTCAGCTCCAGGCGGCTGCCGGTGGCGGGTCGGAAGTAGAGCACGGTCCGGCCGCCGGACTCCGGGCCCTCGTGGGGATTGTGGCCGCCGCCGTCCGCCCGCATGGCCAGCGGGCCGGTGAGCAGGGACCGCAGCTCGTCGAGCAGCCGCTCGCTCGGGGCCTCGACCAGGAGCGCCGTGTGGCGTTCCCGGTGCCATCGGCGTTCACCGTCGATGGCGGGCCGGGTGGCGGCGGTCGGCGGCAGGCAGAAGAGCTCCACCCCGGCCGCGCCGGGGGCGGAGGCGTGGACGATGCTGACGTCGAGCTGCCGGTGGTCGAGGCCGTACCGGTCCGCGAGGCGCCGCCGTACGACCACGCTGGGCACGGTGGACGTGGGTGTCCACCGGCGTCGCAGAAGATACGCTTCGGCCTCCACGACCGTGGCCGGGAAGACGAGCGTGGCGACGTGGTCGACGTGGCAGTGCGCGGCGACGGTGTCGATCGCCGCCCGGCCGGTCTCCGCGCCACCCGTCGTGCCGGGCGGCACGCGCGGCGCACCCAGCACGCCCGGCACGTCGGCCTCGCCGGCCCACCGCAGCAGTCGGTCCAACTCGGCCGCGTCGGCCGGGTGGAGGGGGCTCACGGCCGCCGGCCCGGATCGGTCATCGGGCTGTTCCACTCGCGCATCAGCGCGACCAGCCGGCCCGAGTAGCTGCGTTCCGCCTTCACGTACGTGCTGCCGCCCGCGCCGAACGACCAGGCGACGGCGTTCATCTCCTCCTCGTCGTGCGAGGGGGCGCCGCGGAAGAATCCGGCCAGCCGGTCGTTGACGTGCGGGAACCGCCCGGCGGGCAGCCGGAGGGCGTAGACGCCGACGCGCTCGATCTCCCCGGTGGCGATCCGGAGCGTCACCGCGAAGGTGTGCCCGTCCGGGGCCGTGAACGCGACCATGTCCCGGAAGGTCGCCTCGTCCGGCTTCCCAGCCCGGGACAGGGCGAGCAGGCGCTCGGCCCCCTGCCGGTCGAGCCCGTCCCGGGTGCGGAAGTACAGGTTGGCCGTGTCGTTCTGGTGGTCCACGGCCACGTGCCGCACCGAGGTCAGGCCCAGGTCGCGGAAGCGGTCGTGGTGGCGGCGGATGGTGTCGGGGACCCCGGGGGTGTCGAGGATCTTGTCCAGGGGCCGCATCCCGCCGAGGTAGATCCAGGTCTTGACCAGGCCCCGGACGGCGTCGAAGTCGCACAGCTCCGTCGAACCGTCGTAGAGGGAGCTCCACGAGGAGATCAGTCCGGCCGTCCCGCTGCGGGGGTCGAGCAGCCCGGCCCTCGCCCCGATGTCGACGGTGTCGACGGGAACGCGGTCGTAGAAGCGGTAGTTCAGCGCGCCGCCGGGCTTGTCGTTGGTGCGCCACAGGACGGCTCCCCGGTGGAAGCTCTCCTCGTAGGCGTCCAGCACCCGGCGGGTCACGGGCGGGGAGTGGTCGATCCCCAGCAGGTCCGCGGTGGCGGCGAGGTCCTTGAGGAACCGGGCCGGCGAGAAGTCGGCGGTGGAGGCCATCAGGGGTTGCTCCCGTTCGTTCGTGGAGACGGTCGAAGTATCTCGAAGATCATTCAACTGGACGTCGGATCCCGTGGCCGACCGGGTGGTGCTTGCCGAATGACCGGATCGGATCGGTCCTGTTGATCTTTCGGCCGTCGCGGGTGCGTATTCGGTACAAGTGGGACCGTTTGTGGCGGACCGCTGTTAGGCTGCGCGCCTGAATGCGAACTCTCCACGATGTGACAGGACTTGGAAGAGACGGTGAAGGGCCGCCCCCGCGCCGTCGCCGACACCCGAGGAAGCGCGTGAGACCCGAAGACGTCCCCCTGCTGTTCCAGGAACTGGCCCGTGAGTTCGCGGAGGTGACCGACATGTCGGTGGCGGCGACCGGGTCCTTGGCCCGCGGCGACCACCGGACCGGCCCCGGTGGTGACATCGTCTCCAACCTCGACCTGGTCCACGTCGTGGCCGAGGACGCCGACGTGCCGCGGACCCGCGCCCTGCTGGGGCGGAAGATGCGGCGGATCTCCGACACCTTCCGGATCGAGACGACCTCCGTCATCGCCAGGCTCCCCGCGTTCAAGCGGGCCGGCCACGCCCACTACCGGATCAGCATGCGCCCGCAGT
The DNA here is from genome assembly GCF_040636595.1 of Kitasatospora sp. NPDC036755. Taxonomy (NCBI): domain Bacteria; kingdom Bacillati; phylum Actinomycetota; class Actinomycetes; order Kitasatosporales; family Streptomycetaceae; genus Kitasatospora; species Kitasatospora sp. NPDC036755. The sequence goes on along the minus strand of NZ_JBEZUT010000282.1, from coordinate 8,244 downwards.
GGTTCGGCGACGGTCTCGGGCTCGGGGCGGAGGCCTTCGCCCCCGACGGGCGGGACGAGGGCGACCAGCGCACCGCGCTGGCCTGGATGGTGCAGCCCGTCCCCTACTACCTGGCCAAGGCGACGGTCGTGGACCCGACGACCAACCTGGCCAAGGCCCGCAGGGCCGCGATCCGGCTGGCCGACCGGTTCGACCTGGCGGGGATCCGCGAGGGCCTCGACAACCTCCCGCGCGCCCTGGGCGACCTGATCGCCGAACGGGGCGTCACCCCGCTGGAGTCCACCGCCCGCTACCTCGAAGCCCCCACCCACCCGGCCGTCGCGCAGATCGTCCGCGACGCGGTCTTCGTCGAGAGCATGGGCCTGCCGTCCGGGGACTCGATGGTCATCCTGCTCCCGTCCGGGCCGAACTGACCCCGGTACCGACAGCAGCGCCGACACCGGCGCCGACGCCGGCACAGGTGCCTGAACCGACCACGGCGCCGACGCCGACCATGGCGCCGATGCCGATGCCGATGCCGATGCCGATGCCGACCACGGCGCCGACGCCGACCACGCCACCCGCACCGACCACGACCGGAGAGGCCGGAGAACGCCCCATGCCCACTCGGCAGCACGTGGAGATCCTGCCCCCGCACCCGCTGCGGGCCGGCTACGACCGGGCCCTGGAGCGCGGGTCGATCGCCGACCGGTTCCAACGGCGCCTGGAGCCCGCCAACTTCACCCCCGGCTACCTCGGCGCCCTGACCGAGGACGTCGAGCGGGCCCTGGAGCGGGACCGGGCGGACGAGGCCATGCGATGGCGCCTGGCGTTCCTGCTGCTCCAGAACAACGCCACCGTGGCCGCCGTGGACCGTGCCGCCGAGCTGCTCGCCGGGGCCACCCTCCCGCCGGCCGTCCGGCTGGCCCACCTGGTGGCCGGCATCCGTGAGCGGGCCGACCGGCCGCGTGCGGGCCGTCGGGTCCGGCGGGTCAACTGGTCGATCAACAACCGCTGTCCGATGTCCTGCCAGGGCTGCTACAACCCCTTCGCGGCGGAGCAGATCGACCTCTCCCAGGCCGAGCTGATCATCGGGAAGCTGGCCGCCCACGGGACCACCGACCTGGTCCTGGCCGGGGGCGACCCGCTGCTGTGGCCGCCGATCTTCGACGTGGTCGACCGTGCCGTCGCCGCCGGCCTCAAGGTCGGTCTCGACACCACCGGCTACACGCTCACCGCCGGGAAGCTCGACCGGCTGCGGGGGCTGTCCTCGTTGCGGCTGCCACTGGACGCCGTCACCGCGGACGTGCAGCGGGCCTTCCGCCGCAGCCCGGACGCCAAGCTGCTCGACGCGCTGCTGGAGTCCCTCGCCCTGTGCGACGCCGAGGGCTTCGACCGGGTGCGGGTGCACACGGTGGCGAGCGCCGAGAACCTCCACCAGCTGCCGGAGCTCGCCGCCGAGGTGATGTCCCACCCCTCGGTCGCCCAGTGGGTGGTGTTCCAGTGGTGGGGCCGGCGGGCGTCGCCGGCTGTGGTCCGCAGGCTCGGGGTGGCGGTGGAGGAGGTCCGCGCCGTCCTGGAGGGGATCCGGCGGGAGTACCCCGGCCGGGAGATCCACCTCGCCGAGAGCAGTGAGCGCGAGCTGCTGAACTGGATGATCCAGTCGAGCGGGCAGGTCGTCACGTTCGGTTCGGGGGCGGAGGAGGAGTTCATCCTGGGCAACCTCCTGACCGACGAGGTCGAGGAGATCCTGACCCGTCCGATCCTGGACTTCGAGGCCATGTCCCGGGGGATCCCGGTCACTCCGGGGACGGCCTTCGGGCCCCCGGACGCCGAGCGGGGCTGAGGGCCGGGGCCCTCCCGGCTGATAACGGAACGGTTGCGGAGCCCGTCCTTCCGGCGTCAAGGTCTTGACGACACGGGGAGGGCGGGCGTTTGCTGTGTCCGCTCGTTGGAACCTGTTTGGTTCTGGTCTGTTTTGTGTGTTTGAACGTTCAAAACGCCCGAGCCCCCCACCGCCCCCTTCGCATCACAGCCTTCCGGCGTCACCCCACCGAGAGGAATGCAATGTCACACCTTTCCCGGCGCGACCTTCTCCGCGCTTCCGGAGCCGGCCTGCTGGCCGTCGCCGCCGGCGGCACCCTCGCGGCCTGCGGCGGCGGCTCCGGCTCGGGAGGCGCCACCGGCGGGGACGCCGACACCGGCACGATCACCGTCTGGTCCTGGGCCACCGCCGCCGACGCACTGCGCGGGATCGTCCCGGCCTTCGAGAAGGACAACCCGGGGATCAAGGTCGACGTCCAGGACATCGGCGAGCCGGCCATCTGGGACAAGATCACCGTCGGCCTGGCGGCCGGCGGCCAGGGCCTCGGCGACGTCCTGCACATCGGCTGTGACTACCTGCCCGGCTACCAGGAGAAGTTCCCCGGCGGCCTGGCCGACCTCTCCGCGCTCGGCGCCGACGCCTACAAGGACAAGTTCGCCAAGGGCCTGTGGCCGGTCGTCACCGGCAAGGACGGCCACGCCTACGCGCTGCCCTGGGAGGTCAACGCGCTGGGCTTCTTCTACCGCAAGGACTACTTCGACAAGGCCGGCATCGACCCCGAGACCTTCGCCACCTGGGACGACCTGCTCGCCGTCGCCGACCGCTTCAAGGCCGCCAACCCCGGCGTCGCGCTGATCGGCGTCAACCGGGCCGCCAACCCCACCCCCGACCTGGACTTCCTCCAGGGCCTCATGCAGCTCCAGGGCGCCTTCTACTTCGACCTGAACGGCAGGATCACCGTCGCCTCGGAGCCGGCCGTGCGCGCCCTGACCATCATCAAGAAGCTGGACGAGGCCGGGCTGATCGGCGACACCCCCGGCGTCCAGAGCTGGCCGCCGGTCATGAAGTCCGGCAAGCTCGGGGCCGCCGCGATGCCGACCTGGGTCGCCCACTACCTGGAGAAGAAGTTCCCCGACCAGAGCGGGAACTGGCGCCTCACCAAGCCCCCGGCGGTCACCCCCGGCGGCAAGCGCACCGCCCTGGTCAACTCCACCCACCTCGCCGTCGCCGCCTCCAGTCCGCGCCGCCGCGCCGCCTGGAAGTTCGTCGAGTACGCGCTCACCCGCCCCGCCTCCGTCAACACGATGTTCAACGCGGGCGGCGTCTTCCCGGCCCTCACCGAGGCCTACGGCGACCCGATGTACGCCGCGCCCAGCGACTTCTACGGCGGCCAGGCGGTGCTCAGGACCTTCACCGACCTCGCCAACGAGGGCGGCGACCCCACCAACTACTCCGGCGACTACGCCCGCGCGCTCAAGCTCGTCAGCGACGCCCAGACCAAGGTCTTCCTCAAGGGCGCCGACCCGGCCGCCGTCCTCCAGGACGCCGCCAAGCAGCTCGCCCAGCAGACCGGGCGCGGTATCGCATGAGTGCCGCCAGCCCGCCCGCCGGCCTCGCCGCGGGCGCCGCGAGAGCCCGCCGCGCCCGCCGGCGCCGCGCCGCCGTACCGTACCTGCTGCTCGCCCCCGCGCTGCTCGCCTTCGGCGTGTTCAAGGCCTACCCGATCGTCGACTCGCTGCTGCTGTCCTTCACCACCGGCTCCGGAGCCGCCACCCGCGACGCCGGCCTCGCCAACTACCGGCGGCTGCTGGACGACCCGCTGTTCTGGACGGCGCTGCGCAACACCGGCGAGATCCTCGTCATCCAGGTCCCGCTGATGCTCGGGCTGGCCCTGCTGATGGCCGTCGGCCTCAACTCGGCGCTGGTGCGCTGGCGCACGGTCTGGCGGCTCGGCGTCTTCATGCCCTCCGTCACCGGCCTGGTCGCCACCGGTGTGATGTTCGCCTACCTGCTCAAGGCCGACGACGGTGCCATCAACTGGGTCCTGAACGCGCTCGGACTGCCCTCCGTGGACTGGCTGGGCCAGCCGGTCTGGGCCCGGATGGCCGTCGTCGTGGTGCTCACCTGGCACTACACCGGCTACAACGCCGTCATCTACCTGGCCGGACTCCAGTCCATCCCCAGGGAGTTGTACGAGGCCGCGATGGTCGACGGGGCCGGCCCGGTCCGCCGCTTCACCTCCATCACCGTCCCCGCGCTGCGCCCGGTGCTGCTGTTCACGGTGGTGCTCTCGACGATCGGCACGCTCCAGCTCTTCGACGAGCCGTACGTGCTGACCGGCGGCGGGCCGGACAACGCCACCCTGACCGTCTCCATGTACCTGTACCAGAACGGCTTCCGGTTCTTCGACTTCGGCTACGCCTCCGCCATCGCCTACGCGCTCACCCTGATCGTGTCGGTGCTCGGCGCCCTCCAGATGCGCCTGATGGGAGAGCGCGACAAGTGACGTCCACGAGCACGACCCCCGAGAACACCGCCCCGAAGGGCGCCGACCCCCGTGCCAACCGTCTCAAGCGGCTCCGCGGCTGGCCGCTGACCTTCTTCCTGGCCGCCGTCACCGGGCTGTCGATCGCCCCCTTCTACTGGCTGGTGGTCTCCGCCACCCGCAAGGACACCGAGGTCTTCGACTGGCCGCCCAAGCTGCTGCCCGGCGGGAGCCTCGGCGAGAACCTGAGCCACCTGGAACAGAAGATCGGCCTGCTGCGGGTGGTCGGGAACTCCCTGCTGGTGGCGGGGATCCAGACCCTGGGCGCCCTGGTGGTGGCGCTCCTCGCGGGCTACGCCTTCGCCAAGTTCCGCTTCCGCGGCCGCACCCTGCTCTTCGCGCTGCTGCTCTCCACCCTCGTCGTGCCCGAACAGGTCACGCTGGTACCGCTGTTCAAGATGATGACGGACTTCGGCCTGCTGGACACCTACCCGGCGCTGATCCTGCCCGGCCTGTGCGTGCCCTTCGCCGTCTTCCTGATGCGGCAGTCGCTGAGCAGCCTGCCCGACGAACTCCTGGACGCCGCCCGGGTCGACGGCGCGGGCGAACTCCGGGTGCTGTTCAGCGTGGTGGTGCCGGTCATGCGGCCGGTGCTCGCGGCGCTGTCGATCTTCCTCTTCCTGGGCTCCTGGAACCAGTTCGTCTGGCCGCTGATCGCACTGCGCAGCCCGGAGATGCACACCCTGCCGGTCGCCCTGGCGACCCTGCACGGCAACAAGTCCAACACCGACTACGGCGCGATCCTCTCCGGCACCGCGCTGTCCACCCTGCCGATGATGGTCCTCTTCCTGGTCCTCCAGCGGCAGTTCATCTCCGGCCTGCTGGCCGGCGCCACGAAGGGCTGAGCATGACCGAGACGAACGACACCGCCGCGGCCGAGGTCTGGGAGCCGCACGCCCCCACCGCCGGCCCCCTGCGCGCGCTGTACGCCGACGGCCTGGACCTGCGGGTGAGCGGCACGGGCACCGCCCGGGGCGTCGCCGACGGGGTGGTGGAGGTGACCGCCGAGGGCGCGGGCGAGGTCCGGATCGAGTGGCGGGTGCCCTGCGTCGACGCCACCGCGCTGTGGACCCCCGAACCGCGCGGCACCGGCTGGCTGCCCGCCGCCTGGAGCGCCCCGCGCCGCACCTCGCTCGCCAACGGCGCGCCGATCGCCGCGCTGGTCGGCACCGGGGACGTCGCCCTGTGCGCCTTCGCCGCCGAGCGGCCCGACGTGCTGGCCGGCGCCGGAGTGGTCGAGGAGACCGGCGAGTTCCGGTTCTGGGCCCAGGCCACCGGCCGGCTCACGGTGCGGATCGACACCTCGGGCCGGCACTTCGGCCGCGCCCTGGCCGACCTCGCCGCCTGGTGGGGCGAGGGCCGCACCGCCGACATCCCGGACGCCGCCCGCCGGCCCGCGTACTCCACCTGGTACTCGATGCACCAGGACATCACGCCCAAGGGCGTCGAGACCCAGGCCGCGCTCGGCAAGGAACTGGGCCTGGACGTGATCATCGTGGACGACGGCTGGATGACCGCCGACCGCACCCGCGGCTACGCCCACTGCGGCGACTGGGAGCCGGTCTCGCTGCCCGACACCGCCGCCCACGTCCGCCGGGTGCACGACCTGGGCGTGCGCTACATGCTCTGGTACGCGCTGCCGTTCATCGGCAAGGACAGCGCCGCGTTCCGGGAGATCGGCCACCTCGCCCTGGCCGACGCCGCCCACATGGGCGCGATCGTCGCCGACCCGCGCCACCCCGAGGTCCGGGCCTTCCTCACCGACCGGCTCGTCCGCGCCGTCGAGGAGTGGGGCATGGACGGCCTCAAGGTCGACTTCGTGGACTGGTTCGCCCGCGCCGCCGAGAGCGCCGACGCCCCGGCGGCCCCGCCCGGCGCGGACTGCGCGACCGTCGACGAGGGCGTGGAGCGGCTGCTGGCCGCGATCCGGGCCCGGATCACCGCCGCGAACCCGGAGGCGATGATCGAGCACCGCCAGCCGTACGTCAGCCCCGGCCTGTGGCCGTACGCCACCATGATCCGCGCCACCGACTGCCCGCTCAGCCCGCAGGAGAACCGGCAGCGGACCGTCGACGTGCGGCTGGCCGCCGGGCCCGTCCCGGTCCACGCCGACATGCTGATGTGGCACCGGGGAGAGCCGGCCGAGCAGGTCGCCTGCCACCTGATCAATGTGCTGTTCTCGGTGCCGCAGGTCTCCGTCGACCTCGCCGCGCAGAGCGAGGGCCAGCGCGAGGCGATCGCCTTCTGGCTCGGCGTCTTCCGCGAGCACACCGCGACCCTCCAGCTCGGCGAGCTCCTCCCGGCCCGACCGGACCTCGGCTACCCGATGGTCACCGCGCGCGGCACCGGAGCCGCGGCCGGCACCGTGGCCGTGGCCCGCTACGCCGCGCTGCCGGTGGACGCCTCCGGCGACGACTGGCACACCCTGCTGGTCGCCAACGCCGACGCCGACCAGGACGTCCGGCTCACCGGAGGCCGCGGGCAGGTGGCGGTGACGGTGCGGGACGCCCGGGGGCGTATCGTCCGGCAGGGCGAGGTCGAACTGGGCCCGGCGGACGCGATCCCCGTGCCGCGCGGCGGGCTGCTGACCCTGCGCCGCTGACCCGCCCCCCGGGGCTCGGGGTCGCCCCCCGGGCCCGGGGTCTGTCGTCGAACTCGCGTCTGGAGAGAACCGCATGCCCGAGGGACCGCACCGGCCGCGCCGCGGCGCCACCACGATCGAGGAGGTCGCCCGGGCGGCCGGGGTCTCCCGGCAGACCGTCTCCAACACGCTGAACGCGCCGCAGCGGGTCCGGCCGGAGACACTGCAGCGGGTGCACACGGCGATCCGCGAACTCGGCTACCAGCCCGACCAGTCGGCCCGCTCGCTGCGCAGCGGCGCCCGCCGCACCATCGGCTACCTCTCGCCGGTCGACGACCCGTTCGACCCCAACCCGCTGATGGCCGGCTTCCTGGAGGCCCTGGTCGACGCGGCCGGGGCGGCGGGGCAGCGGGTGCTGCTGTTCCGCCCGGCGCAGGGCACCGCCGACCCGGTGGCCGCGATCGACGAACTGGTGGCGGCCCGTCAGGTGGACGGACTGGTGCTGGCCGACGTGCTGCGCGAGGACGTCCGGATCGCCCACGCGGCCCGGCTCGGTGTCCCGTTCGTCAGCTTCGGACGGACCGGACCGGGGGAGCCCCAGCACTGGGTGGACATCGGCAACGAGGCGGCGATGGCCGAGACGGTGCGCCACCTCGCGGCGCTCGGCCACCGCCGGATCGGCTACCTCGGGGCCGCCGAGGAACTGCCCTGGATGGCGGCGCGGCGGGCCGGGTTCCTCGCCGAGGCCCGGCGGTCGGGCCTGTCCGCGGTGGCCGTCGGCCCCGCGGACGCGGCCCAGGCCGGGGCGGGCTCGGTGGTGGCGTCCGTACGGGCGCTGCTGCGCGGGCCCGACCGGCCCACCGCCTTCGCGGCCGGCAGTGACCTGCTGGCGCTGGACCTCTACGAGGCCGTCCGGGCCGAGGGGTTGGTGGTCGGGCCCGGCGGGATCGCCGTCACCGGCTTCCACGACACGCCGCTCTGCCGCCACCTCCACCCCGGGCTGACCTCCGTGCGGCTGCCGCTGCGGGCGATCGCCACGGCGCTGGTCGAACGGCTTTTGGCCCGGGTGCGCGGGGAGGCGGTGCCGGCGGAGGGGCTGGTACTGCCCACCGAGCTGGTGGTGCGGGGCAGTTCGGGCCGCTCGGACCAGCCGGAGCCGTCCGGCTGGTCGGGCTGGTTCGGGTAGCCGCGTCCTGCGGTGCCCCGGCGGACCGCAGCGACCTAGGGCGTGTCTGACAATTCCCGCCGGGCGTGCGACGCCGGGGCACGCACCTCGCCGCGTTGTCGTCGGTCGCCAATGCTCCGCAGTGGCTC
>NZ_JBEZUT010000281.1:0-11418 GCF_040636595.1 Kitasatospora sp. NPDC036755 | reverse complement strand
GCACCCGGGAACGCCAGATCCGGGTAGTACGTCAGGTACGCCGCACTCACACCCTCCAACGCCCCCGCCCACGTCCCCTCGTCATGCCAGTCGAAGGGCACCGCACCCGACCGCGAACCCACCCGCACCTCGTAGCCCCGGGCCGACAGACGATCCGCCACCCGGCGACCCGTCTTCCCCGTCCCACCGACCACCAGCACGACACCGGACTCGACCGCCAGATCCACCACACCAGCCATCACGAACACCCTCACTCGGAGTAGGAGCCCTGCTCGGATCGTCGGACCCGCCGGGGTGAACCCCGCGTGTCCGTCCTCGTGTCCACCAGTCAAGGCCACTCCGGGCCGGCGAACCATAGCCCCCGCACTCAGTTCCATGCGCGAGCGTCTACGCCTCCGGCGTGCCCCCTCCGCCCTCCACCAGAACACACCCAAGCCGCCACGAACCACCCGTCTCGACCCGGCCTCCAGCCGCCCTTGAGCAGCCGGCCGGCCCGGGGCGCGTGGCGACGCCCGGCGCGCGGCGCCCGCCCCGGAACGGTGTGGCGGAGGGCCGCGCGGGACGCTATGCTCCCCGGCGATGACCACTCACGCTGATCGCAGAATGGGGGTCCTGTCCGCGAAGAGTGAGTGCTGATGCCCACTCACCCCGCGAACGGGAACGACTCCCGCCTCACCTTCTGGCGGCGCGTACGCGAGTACGCCGTGCCGCCCTCCATGATCGAAACCGCCACCGCCCGCCGCCTGGCCGGCGACTGGGCCGGGGCCTGCGCCGCGGCCAACGTCGAGGTCGACCTCCGCCCGCGGGACGTCGCCCGCGTCCACGGCCGGGAGCTCGCCGACCGGGTGCGGGCCGATCTGCGCCGCCTCGCACCGGACTTGCTGCGCTGGCACCTGCCGAGGACCGCCCCCGACGGGCTGCTGCGCCCGGGCCTCACCGTGCCGCTGGCCCGCTACCCCGGCGAGCCGACCATCGTCCTGGTGGTCCGTACTCCGCCCACGTGGGCGGAGTACGGACAGCGGGTCTCGCTGGCCCTCTGGGACGGCTCCGCCGGCGACGGCCGCTCTCCGCATCCGCACCCACACCCCAGCCGGCGGTTCCGCCACGACCTGCACCGGCACCTCTGGGATGCCGAGCGCAGCGCGGAGTTGGCCGTACGGGCCGGTTCCACCTGTCCGCCGCCGGGGCCGCTCCCGGACGGCGTCGACGACCCGCCGCTGCGCTGCGCCGTCGACCGCTGGGCCGCCGAGGCCGAGCTCCTGCTGCGCGCCGAGGGGCGCCCCGCCGGGCCCGTCGTGGTGCGGCTCGGGCGGCGGCGCCGGCTGCTGCTCGGACCGGACGGCTCGACGGCGGAGGCCTCCGGGGACACCTCGATGCTGCCCCTGCTGCCCGACGCCGCGACCTGGGCACTGCCCGACCTCGAGCTGCTGCGCGGCGGCATGCTCGACGCCGACGGGCTGCACCCGCTGGTGGCGGCGGCACTGGCGCCCGGGCAGCCGTCCCGGGCCCAGGCGCCGCCGCGACTCGAACCGCAGCGGCTGGTGGACTGCCGAGGGGCGCGGCACCGGATCGGGCTGGTCGGCGGGGTGCTCGTCCCGCTCGACCACGACCCGGCCGAGCTGCGCCGCGAGGAACTGCTGGCCGCCCTGTCCGGCACCCCGCTCCCGTGCCTGCGGGCGATCGACCTGGCGCACCGGAGACCGGACCAACTGGCCGGTGTGCGCGAGCGATTGGACCACGGCGACACCGCCGGCGCGCTGGCTGTGATCGAGACCCTGCTCGGCCCGGAGGCGGTGCTGCGCGCAGGGCCGCTGCGGGACGAGCTGGCGGCGGCGGCCGAACGGCGGATCGCCTACGGCCTGTACCGGGCGGGCCTGGCAGGGGCAGGGGCGGCGGTCCTCGACCAGCCGTCGCTGCGGGTGAGCCGCGGCGCCCACCAGGAGGGCGCCACCCGCCACCGGCGCCGCACCGCGCTCCGCGCCCGCCACCAGACGGCCACGTTCCGCTGATCCTCCGCCGTACCTCCATCGCCCGCCGCCGTACCTCCCCGACGCGCGCCTCCGCCGCCCGGCACCCAGCCCCCTTCCGCACCGCACACCCCGAGGTGATCGCCCATGCCCGTCCACCCGTCCGAAGCCACCCTCCCTGTGACCGCCGACCACGAGACCGCCGGCCCGGAGGCCACCCGCCTCGACGTCGCCCGCCGGCTGCTCGACCTGCTCGCCGACACCACCACCGAACCGCGCGCCGACACCCGGCTGGAGGCGCTCACCCTGGCCGTCGCCGCCGACCTGCCCGTCCTGCTCTGGGGCGAGCCCGGCATCGGCAAGACCGCCGCGCTCAACCAGCTCGCCGACGCCCTGGACCTGCCGCTCACCACCGTCATCGCCAGCGTCCACGAGCCCTCCGACTTCTCCGGCCTGCCCGTCGTCGGCGACGACCCGGCCCGGCAGGGCGTCCCGCTGGCCCCGCCGGACTGGGCGGTGCGCCTGGTACGGGCCGGGCGCGGGCTGCTGTTCCTGGACGAGCTGTCCACCGCGCCGCCCGCCGTCCAGGCCGCGCTGCTCCGGCTGGTCCTGGAGCGGCGCATCGGGGCGCTCCGACTCCCGCCCGGCGTACGGATCGTGGCCGCCGCCAACCCGCGCTCCTCGGCGGCCGACGGGTGGGAGCTCAGTCCGCCGCTGGCCAACCGCTTCGTCCACCTCCAGTGGGAGCACGACCACGAGGTGGTGGTGCGCGGCCTCGGCGGCGTCTGGCCGGTGGCCACCCTGCCCCGGCTCGAACCGCGGGCGCTCCCGGAGGCCGTGGCGCTGGCCCGCCGGGCGGTCTGCGGGCTGCTGGCGGCCCGGCCCGAGCTGGTGCACCGGCTGCCCACCACCGAGACCCGGCGCGGCGGCGCCTGGCCGTCCCCGCGCAGCTGGGACATGACGCTGCGGCTGGTCGCCTTCGCAACCGCGGCCGGGTCGTCCCGTGAGGTGCTGTCGCTGCTGGTGCGCGGAGCCGTCGGTGACGGCCCGGGGCTGGAGCTGATGGCGCACAAGGAGCGGATGGACCTCCCGGACCCGGAGGACCTGCTCGCCGACCCGGCGGGCGCGGTGCTGCCCGAGCGCGGGGACCTGCGCCAGGCGGTGCTGGACGGGGTGGTCGCGGCGGTGCGCAACCGCCCGGAGCGGACACGCTGGGACGCCGCCTGGGCGCTGCTGGTCCGGGCGCTGGAGACCGGCGCGCCGGACGTGCTGGTCGTCCCGGCCACCACGCTGGCCTCGCTGCGGCGGGAGGACTGGGACGTGCCGGAGGCGATCGAGCACCTGGCGTCGGCGGTGGAGCTGTCCCGGCGGGCCGACCGCGCCGCCGCCCGGGTCGCCGCCGGGGCCGGGAAGTGAGCAGGACCGCCGTGCCGGACGCGCCCGGGCGGGGAGCCGCACCGGACGGCCCTGGGCAGCCGGCCGGGCTGGACGAGGCCAAGCTGTACGCGGCCCGACTGCTGGCCGTCCGGGCCCGGCCGTACCTGGCGACCGCGCTGTTCGCGCTGCGCCTGGTGGAGTCGCGGCAGGTACCGACGATGGGCGTGGACCGCCACTGGCGCTGCTACGCCTCGCCGGTGTTCGTCGACCGCACGCCGGTGGAGGAACTCGCCTCGGTCTGGGTCCACGAGGTCTCGCACCTGCTGCGCGACCACCACGGGCGCGGCGACCGCCTCGCCGCGGCGCTCGGGCTGCGCGGGCCGGGCGCCCGGCTGCGGATGAACGTCGCCGCCGACTGCGAGATCAACGACGACGCGTTCGGCGACGGGCTCGTCACCCCCGGGAGCGCCGTGACGCCCGGGTTCCTCGGGCTGCCGGACGGACAGTTGATGGAGGACTACGTCGACCGCATCCGGGTCGACCTGCACGTGCGGGAGCTGGCCTGGCTGGACTGCGGCAGTGGCGCCGACGGCCTGGAGCGGCCCTGGGAGCTGGGCCCGGGCGGCGTCTGCGGGCTGTCCCCGCAGGAGCGGGACGCCGTCCGCTTCCGGGTCGCCGAGGGCATCCGGGGCCGCCCCGGAAGCGCGCCCGAGGGCTGGCAGCGGTGGGCCGAGGAGGTCTTCCACCCGCCGCAGCCGTGGCGGCAGCTGCTGGGCGCGGCCGTGCGTTCGGCGGCGTCCGGGGCGGGCTCGGGCGGGGACTACAGCTACGGCCGCCCGTCCCGCCGCTCGACCGGGCTGCCGGGCGTGGTGCTGCCGAGCCTGCGGCGGCGCCCGCCCCGGGTCTCGGTGGTCGTCGACACCTCCGGGTCGGTCTCGGACGAGGAGCTGGGCAGCGCGCTGCTGGAGGTCGCGGCGATCGGCCGGGCGGTCGGCGGCCGGCTGGACCAGGTCACCGTGGTCTCCTGCGACGCGGCCGCCCACACCGTCCAGCCGGTCTGCGCCGCGGCGGGCGTGCGACTGATCGGCGGCGGGGGCACCGACCTGCGGACGGGCTTCGCGGCGGCGCTGCGGACCCGGCCGCGGCCGGACGTCGTGGTGGTGCTGACGGACGGGCAGACCCCGTGGCCGGAGGTCGCGCCGTCCTGCCGCACGGTGGTCGGCCTGTTCCCCCGGCCCAGCCGGTACGACGAGTCCTCGACGGACGAGGAGGAGTACCGGCCGGAGGCGCCGCCGGAGTGGGCCCGGGTGGTGACCATCGGCTGAGCTCCCCGACCGGAGGCGGGCACCGCGGACCGCGCCACGGGCGGGGTGCCTCAGCGGAAGGCGGCGAGGTGCTCGGCGACCCATCGGTGGAACGGCCTGGCGGGGGCGCCGGTGACCGTCGCGACGGTGTCGCGCACCCGCCGCAGTTCGTCGTTGACGTCCCCGCCCGTCACGTCGAGCACCGCGTCGGCCGCCTCGGCCCCCAGGACGGCGGACAGCTGCCGGTGGGCCTCCTCGCGGCCGATCTCCGCGAAGGGCACCTCCCGTCCGAGGGCCGCCGCGAGGGCCGCCACCTGCTGCCGGGGCGTGATCCGTTCCGGCCCCGTCAGGTCGTACGCCCGTCCGCGGTGGCCGGGTTCGGTCAGCGCCACGCGTGCCACCGCCGCGATGTCGGCGGGGTCGATCGTGGGCAGCCCGGTGTCGGCGTACGGCACCCGGACCGTCCCGCCCTCGCGGATCGACGCGGCCCACCAGAGGGTGTTCGAGGCGAACTGCGTCGGCCGGAGGATCGTCCACGCCATGCCGCTGTCCTGGAGCAGCCGTTCGACGGCCGCGTTCTCGCGGGCGGGGCCCAGGTGCGGGTGCGTCCGGACGGTGATCGACGACACCATGACGACGTGCTCGACGCCTGCCCGTCGGGCGGCGTCGAGGACTTCGGCGTCGGGGCCGATCCGCGACACCAGGAACAGTGAGCGCGCCCCGGCGAGGGCGGGCTCCAGGGCGGCCGGGTCGGCGAGGTCGCCCTCCCGGGCCTCCACCCCGTCGGGGAACCGGGCCCCGGCGGCGGACCGGGTGAGGCCCCGGACCGGCCCCGCACCGCACGCCCGCAGTTCGTCGAGCAGCGCCCGTCCGATGTTGCCGGTGGCCCCTGTCACAAGAATCATGCGCCTTCTCCCGAGATCCGACGGTTCGTCGTGTACCGGGCGAAGGCTAGGAGTTCCAGCGGACTCGAGGTCAAGGGGGGGAGGGCCGGGCGCGGCCGCGCGGGCGGAGGAAGTCGGCGAGCGACTCCTCCGCCCGCGCCCGGGGGCTCAGCGGACCATGGCCCCCAGGACGCTGCGCCAGTCCTCGCCCGGTTCGGGGGCGAGCGGGCCGGCCAGGGTGTCGGCCCGGTAGTGCCAGGGGCGGCGGAGCTCCTCCTCGGCGTCGGGGGTCTCGGCGATCGGGCTCACCGAGCCGAGCAGGCGGACCAGTTCGGCGGTGAAGTCGGCCCAGGAGACGTGCCCGCTCACCGCGTTGACGACCCGGCCGGTGGCGGGGTGGCCCGGGGTGAGGCAGTCGGCGAGGCTGCGGGCCAGCGCGGCGGCGTGCACCCAGGACGCCCCGGACCACTCGTCGCCGGGCGGCAGGCCGATCGGCCGGCCCGCCAGGGCGGCCTGGAACAGCGGGCCGGTGGAACCCCAGCGGAGCTGGTCGCGCAGGCGGTGGTGCGGGCCCCAGACGATCGGGGAACGGACCGCGACGGCCTGCCCCCGGCCGGCGGCGGCCTCGAAGAGCATCCGCTCGCACTCCAGCTTGGCCTGGCCGTACGGGGTGACGGGCGCGCCGCTGGGGCCGCCCTCGGCGACCTCGGTGTCCGCCGGGCGGCCGTACGCGTCGATGCTGCTGACGAAGACGAACGGGCCGCCCCGCCAGCCGTCCAGCAGCGCGCGCATCGCGGCGAGGTCGGTGGCGTGCTCGGTGAAGGTGCAGGCGGAGTGGATGACGGCGTCGACGCCCTCGACGGCCCGGCGCAGGCTGTCGAGGTCGCCGAGGTCGCCCTCCGCCACCTCGGCGCCGTTCAGCGCGGGCAGGTGAGCGGACTCGGGGCGCACCAGCACCCGGACCGGCCGGCCCTGGGCCACCAGCTCCTGGAGCACGGCCGCGCCGACCCCGCCGGTGGCACCGGTGAGCAGGACGGTGCCGGTGCGGGCGCCGGTGGTGCGGGTGCGGGCCCCGGCCTGGGCGAGGGCGGTGCGGCGTTCGTCGGCGCGGCCGGCGAGCAGGGCGGCGAGGGCGCGCGGGGTGCGCTGCTCCAGGATGTCGAGGCCGGTGAGCGGCAGTCCGGTGCGGGTGCGCAGGCGTTCGGCGAGCTGGACGGCGACCAGGGAGTGGCCGCCGAGCGAGAAGAAGTCGCCGTCGGCGGGCGGCGTGGTGCCGAGCAGTTCGCCGAACGCCTGCCGCACGGTGTCCAGCGGCCCCTGCTCCCGGACGTCGGACGCCGGGTGCTCCGCCCGCGGACCGTCCGCCGACGGCTGCCCGGTCAGCGGGGCCGCGCCGGGCAGCCGGTCGGTGTCGGGGGTGCCGTCCGGGTGCCGGGGCAGCCGGTCCACCAGGGTGACGGCGAGCGGCAGTTCGGCACCGGAGAGGCGTCCGCGCAGGGCGGCCCGCAGGTCGGTGCCGCTGGGCGCGACCGGCCCGCGCACCACCGCGTAGGCGAGCGGAGGGCCGTCGGGGCGCTCGATCACGGCCGCCTCGACCACCGCCGGGTGGGCCGAGAGGGCCGCCACGGCGGGGTGTCCGGCGGCCGTCAGCCGCTCTCCGGGCAGCTCGGACAGCCGCCGCTCCGGGTCGGCGGCCACGGCGGCGAGCAGCGCGGCGAAGGCGTCCAGCAGCCGGGTGGCGGTGTCGCCGTCCAGCACGTCCCGGTCGTGCTGGAGCAGACAGCGCGGCCGCGGGCCGTCCTCCACCAGCAGGGTGAGCCCGAACTTGGCCAGACCCAGGTCGAGTTCCACGTTCGAGGTGTCCAGGCCGGGCAGCTCCAGCGGTTCGGCGATCTGCAGCACGTCGCAGCTGACCGAGAGTAGCGGGGTGCCGTCGGCGCCGCGCGCGCTCGCGCCGAGCCGCTCCACCACGAGGTCGAGGGGCACCTCGTGGTGCTGCTGGGCGTCGAGCACGGCCGCGCGGACCGCCCCGAGCAGTTCGGTGAACGACGGGTCCCCGGACGGATTCGTCCGCACCGCCAGGGTGTTGACCGCGAGGCCGACGGTCCGGCGGAACTCCGCCCGGGCGCGGTGCCCGCTGGCGCAGCCGAGGACGAGGTCGTCCTGCCCGGAGGCGGTGCGCAGCGCGGCGAACGCGGCGGCCAGCACGACGGTGAACAGGGTCGCGCCGTGCCGGACGCCGAGGGCCCTCAGCTCCTCCACGACGGCCGGGTCCAGCGGGGCGGTGTGCAGGACGGCGCGGCGCTCCCGGGGGCCGGGCGGGACGGGCCGCAGCAGGGACAGCGGCCGGGCCCCGGCAAGCCGGTCCGCGAGGACGCCGGCGGCCCGCGTCAGCTCGGCCTCGCGGGCGCGCTCCTGACGGGCGTAGTCGGCGTACGAGGGGGCCGGTGCCGGGAGGTGGGCCGGTCCGCCGTCGCGCGCGGCGCGGTACAGCTCGGCGAGGTCCGCCGCGATGAACCGCAAGGCGCCGCCGTCCACCGCGATGTGATGGATCGTCAGTAGCAGTGTGTGGTCCTCGGGGCCGTGCCGCAGGAGCACGGCGCGCAGCACCGGGCCGTTGGCGAGGTCGAACGGCCGGGCGGCCTCGGCGGCGAGTTGCTCCGCACCGGTGGCGTCCAGCACCGGCAGCGGCACCGGGGTGGCCGCTTCGACCTTCTGGTACGGCTCGTCCCCCCGGCGCGGGTAGCGGGTGCGCAGGACGGCGTGCCGCTCGGTCAGGCCGGTGATCGCGGCGGCGAGGGCCGCGTGGTCGAGCGGGCCGCGCAGCCGGGTGGCGAGCGGCACGTTGTAGAGGGCGCCGCCCTCCCCGAGGTGGTCCATCAGCCACATCCGCTGCTGGGCGTGCGAGAGCGGGGCCTCGTCGCCGTGCGGGGGCGGGGCCTCGTCCCCGTGCGTGACGGGGCCGGTGACGGCGGTGGCGGCGCGGCGGTCGCGGGCGCGGCGCAGCAGTTCGGTCCGGTCGATGGTGCTCATCGGGTGGCTCCCCGGGTGTCGTCGTCGGCCAGCAGGGCGCGTTCCAGCAGTTCGGCCTGGGCGGCCACGGTCGGGTGGCCGAGGAAGTCGGCGAGGGACAGCTCGACCCCGAGGTCCTCGCGCAGGTCGTCCACCACCCACATGGCGAGCAGCGAGTGCCCTCCCTCGGCGAGGAAGTCGGCGGCCGGGTCGGTGATCGGGCGTTCCAGCGCCCGGCTCCACGCGTCGGCGACGACCTGCTGGATCGGGTCGAGCTCGGCCTCGGCGGCGGGCTGCGCCCCGGTGGGTTCGTCGGCGGCCAGCGCCCGCCGGTCCACCTTCCCGCTGCCGGTGAGGGGCAGCGCGGCGAGCACGGTCCAGGCGGTGGGCACCAGGTGGGCGGGCAACTGCTCGGCCAGCCGGGCGCGCAGCGTCTCGACGGCCGGGCGGGCGCCTTCGGCGAGCACCAGGCAGGCGGTGAGCGCGGCGTCGCTCTGCCCGGCCCGGCGGACCACGACCGCCGCCTCGGCGACCTCGGGCAGTTGGAGCAGCGCGTGCTCGACCTCGCCGGGTTCGATCCGGAAGCCACGCACCTTGACCTGGTCGTCGGTGCGCCCGTGGTACTCCAGGGAGCCGTCCGGCAGTCGGGCGACCCGGTCGCCGCTGCGGTAGGCGCGTCCGATGCCGGGGACCTCGCGGAAGCGTTCGGCGGTCAGCTCCGGCCGGTCGAGGTAGCCGAGGGCCAGCCGGGCTCCGGCGATCCACAGTTCGCCGACGGTGCCGGGCGCCACCGGCGCCAGCCGCTCGTCCAGGACGTGGGCGCGGGCGCCGCCGAAGGTCCGGCCGATCGGGACGGAGCCGGCGCAGTCGGCCCGGGTGATCCGGTGCAGGGTGGTGAAGGTGGTGGCCTCGGTCGGCCCGTACGCGTTGACCAGTTCGAGCCACGGGAAGGCCCGCAGCACGGCGCCGGCGTGCTCGGCGGAGATCGCCTCGCCGCCGACGACGAGGGTGCGCAGCACGCCGAATACCCGGGACCGCCGGGATGCCAGGTGGTGGAACAGGGCGGTGGTGAGGAAGACCGTGGTGACGCCGAAGCTCTCGACGTCACGGACCAGGTCCTCGACGCTGGGCCGCTCGCTCGGGGAGACGGCCACCGCGGCGCCGTGGGCGAGCGGGGTCCACAGCTCGAAGGTGGCGGCGTCGAAGGAGACGGTGGAGTGGAAGAGCACCCGGTCGCGCGGGCCGAGGGCGACCGCGTCCTCGGCGGTGACCAGGTCGGAGACGGCGCTGTGCGGGACGAGGACGCCCTTGGGGCGGCCGGTGGAGCCGGAGGTGTAGTAGAGCAGGGCGGGCGCGGCCGGGTCGGCGGCGTCGGGGGACGTGCCGTCGGTGGCCTCGGTGCCGCGCTCGGTCAGCACCAGGGTCCGTTCCTCGGCGACTCCGGCCTCGGCCAGCAGCGCCTTGTCGCCGAGGACGAGCCGGACGTCGGCGTCGGCGGCCATCTCGGCGATCCGCGGGCGCGGATAGGCCGGGTCGATCGGGACGACGAGGGCGCCGGCCCGCCAGACGGCGAGCTGGGCGACGACGAGCCGGGTCGAGCGGGCGCAGAGCAGGCCGACGGCGCTGCCGGGGCCGATCCCCCGGTCGGCCAGGACGGCGGCCAACCGGCCCGCCGCGTCGACGAGTTCGCGGTAGGTCAGGACGGTGGAGCCGTCGGTCACGGCGAGCGCGTCGGGCCGGATCTCGGCCTGCCGGGCGATCAGCGCGGGCAGCACGGGCAGCACGGACGGGTTCGCGGCGGTCGCGGCGGTCACAGTCGTCGCGGGAGTCGCGGCGGTCGCGGCGGTCACAGTCGTCGCGGGAGTCGCGGGAGTCGCGGCGGTCACAGTCGTCGCGGGAGTCGCGGTGGTCACGGGGTTCACGGTGGTTCCCTTCCGGGCGCCCCGGCCTGGTGGGCCGGGGCGCCCCACTGAGGAGGTTCGGGCGGGGTCAGGCGGTCGCGGTCAGATCGCCCGCCCGCTCCTCGACCAGCCGGGCGACGGCCCGCAGGTCGGGCTGGCGCAGCACCAGGGGCGCGCGCAGCCGTACGCCGTACTCGTTCTCCAGGGCCTCCAGCAGTCTCGCCGCGGCGAGCGAGTTGCCGCCCGACGCCAGGAAGTTGTCCTCCGGCCCGAGGTCGGCGCGGCCGATCAGCTCGCGGCAGAGCTTCAGCACGGTGCGCTCGACCGGGCCGTCCCCGTCCTGCGCCGCGTTCGCCGCGTCCACCGGGTTCGCCGGGTTCGGCGGGTTCGCCGCCGGCGCGTCGGCCAGCAGGGCCCGGCGGTCCACCTTGCCGTTCGCGTCCAGCGGGAAGCTCTCCACCAGCCGGACGACGGACGGCACCGCCTGCTCGGGCAGCCAGGGCCGGACGGCGTCGAGCAGCGCCGCCGGGTCCGCGCCGTCCTCGGCCTGGACGAAGGCGAGCAGCCGGGCCCCGCCGGTCGGCGCCTGCTCGGCGGCGACCACCGCCCGGCGCACCCGCGGGTCGCGCTCGAAGGCCGCCTCGACCTCGGCGGGCTCGATCCGCACGCCGCTGACCTTGACCTGGTCGTCCAGGCGGCCGTGGAACTCCACCACTCCGTCCGGCCGCATCACCACCCGGTCGCCGGTGCGGTAGACCCGGTCGGTGCCGACCACGCCGGCGGGCGCGTCGACGAAGCGGCGGGCGGTCAGCTCGGGGTCGAGGTACCCGGCGGACAGGCCGCGGCCGCCGATCCGCAGCTCACCGGCCGTGCCGCGCGGGGCGACGCCTGGCGGGACCTGCGCCGACGGCCGATCTTCCTGATCTCGGCGGTGCTGATCCTGCTGCTGGTGGTCATGGCGGTCTTCCCCTAC
>NZ_JBEZUT010000280.1:0-11549 GCF_040636595.1 Kitasatospora sp. NPDC036755 | reverse complement strand
CCGGCCGGGCACCGCCGGGGCCGAGGCCGCGGCCTGCCGCTCGGCAACGGCGTCCCGGGGCTCCGTCGAAGTCGAACGCGGCAGCGGCGGCATCGGGGCCGGTGCCGGCAGCACGTCGGAGGCGGTCGGCAGCGGCGGCACCTCGGCCGGCAGGCCCTCGCCACGACGGGCGGTGTTGCGGAAGAACGGACGGTCCGGGGCGTGCGTGGCCAGGATGACCACGTCCGGCCGCAGCACCGAGTACACCTGCTGCCGCAGCTGCTCGGGCGCGAGCACGTCGCCCGCACCGGGTCGGCCGCCGTGCAGGGCCTCGATCAGGGCGCGCGTGAAGGTGCCGATCTGCTCCGGGTCCGGGCTGACCACCGCCCACAGCGGAATCCCCTCGCTGAGCGGCGAGACGGTGCCCTGGAGGTACGGCCAGGCGTTCTGGTCGGCGCTCAGGTCGGCGATGACGAGGGTCTGCCACTCGGCCGGACGGTGGCTCAGCTCGGCGGCTACGGCCTGCCAGGGGAGGCCGTCCTGCTTGGCGTCGCGCAGGGTCAGCTGGAGCTGCCCGCCGCGCTTGTCGGCGACGACGTGGCCGCCCAGGTGGATCAGCAGCGGTCCGGGGTGCCGGGAGGCGGCCCGCAGGTGGGCGAGGACGGTGTGCGGGTCGCCGGCGCCGGGGAGGTGGACGGCGTCCACCGCGTCCGCGGCGAGCAGCACCTGCGGCGAGACGGCGGCGAGCATCGCCGAGAGCACGGGTGCCTGGGTCGGTCCGCCGCGGCCCCAGGTGCGGCGGCCGGAGTTGCCGTAGCCGCCCTCGATCACCAGGATCCGTCCGCGCGGCGCCGCGCCGAGCCCGCCCGCGCCGACGGGGGCGCTGCCGCCGGGAGCCGCGCTCTGGACCGGGAACGGCGGCGGGGTCTCCGAGGGAGCGGCTCCGGCGGCGGGCAGACCGGTGAGGGTCCATCCGGTGGGCGGAACGGGGGGTACGACCGGGGGCGCGGGCGGCGGCACGGGTGCCTGCCCGACCGGCTGCACGCCCGTCCGGGCGCTCCCCTGCCCGCCCGCCCCGGGAGCCGGAGCCCCACCCGGCGCGGCGGCGGCGAACGGAACGGCCGACGGCACCGGCGGCGGCTCGTACAGGGCGGCGGGACCGGGCGGGTGTTCCTCCGCCGGGAGGCGCGGCGGCGGCGGTACGGCGTCCCAGGGACCCGAGTCCGCTGCCGGGTCGGGACCTCCGGAAACCGCTGTCGTCTCCGCCATCTCCTGGTCACCGCCCCGCCCCGCCGCTCCCGCGGCGTCTGATGCCCTCGCCTGCGTGGTGCCTGCCACCACACTCCGTGCGCGCCACCCTACGAGATCCCGGCTCGCCCCTTCCAGGCCGGGTGGCCGATCGGCGCGCCACACCGTCAAGCCCCGCTAAAGTGCCGTCATGATCGGTGCCGACCGCCCGTTGCTGTTCCTCGACGTGGACGGCCCGCTGATCCCCTTCGGCGACCCGCCCCCGGGCGGCTACCCCCTCCACCGCAGCCCGTACGTCCCGCCCGGCACGGTACCCGGCGGGAACCCGCTGATCGCCCGCGTGGACCCGGAGTTGGGGCCCCGGCTGCTGGCCCTGCCGGGCGAACCGGTGTGGGCCACCACCTGGCTGGAGGACGCCAACGAGTGCCTCGCGCCCTGGCTCGGACTGCCCCGACTGCCCGTCGTGGACTGGCCGGTGGAGGACACGGACCCGACGGACGGGCCGGACGGGCCGGACGGGCCGGAGGATCTGCACTGGAAGACCCGTACGCTCGTCGCCTGGGCGGACGGCCGGCCGTTCGCCTGGGTGGACGACGAGATCACCCGGGCCGACAGCCGCTGGGTCGCGGCCCACTCCCCCGCCCGCGCCCTGCTCCACCGGGTGGACCCCCGACGCGGGCTCACCGAGGCGGACTTCACCGCCCTCGACGCCTGGCTCCGCACGGCCTGACCGGACCCCGACCGCCAGGCCTGGGCCACTCACCCCCACCGGCATCCGTACGGAACCCTCGCACGACCACCACATCCGCCACCGGCCCGCCGGCCCGCTGGCCCACCGGCCCGTCAACACGACCGCCCGGCCACCCCGTGGGGGCGGCCGGGCGGTCGGCGGTCCGGCTCAGGAGCCCGCGAGCAGGTCCCGCAGCAGGGCGACGGTGTCGGCGTCCAGGTCCCGTCCGGTACGGCGGCTGAGCGCGTCCAACCGGTTGACCGCGCGCAGGAGTTGGTCCCGGGCGCCGGCCGAGGCGTAGGCGTAGAAGAGGTCCCGGTGCAGCAGTTCGACGTCCGGGGCGACGGCGAGGCCGCGGAAGACGGCGGCCTCGGCGCTGCGGTGGTCGCCGTACTGCAGGCGGCGGGCGGCCAGTTCGTGCGCCGTGTCGACGATCGCCGCGATCATGTCCTGCCGCTCGGCCTCGGCCCAGCCGTACGAGGCCGGCGGGGCCTCGGCGAACGGCGCGCCCCGGACCAGGGCCAGGGCGTGGGCGAGGGCCGCGTCGGCGGTGGCACTGGTGCTGCGCATGCCGCGCCGGTAGAGGCCGCGGAACTCGTCCCAGTCGCAGGTGACCGTCGGGGCGAAGGAGTAGCCCTCGGTCCCCTCCGTGGGCAGGAACGCACGCCCCTCAGCCGAGGTGCCGAACCAGGCGGCCAGGTCGGCGAGTTTGTCCGGCAGCGGGCTCTTGGCGTCGGCCGTGGTGGGGTGCGGGTCGAGGTGCGCCGCGCCGGGGTGCAGGTCGTGGTCGAGCGCTTGGAGGTCGGACCCCGGACGAAGCGCCAGGTAGACGGCCAGCTCGGTGAGCCGGGGCAGCGCGCCGGGTGCGGCGTCGCCGAGGATCCCGGCGACGTCCACCGGGCCGAGCAACCGGATCCGGGGCGCGTTGCGCGGGGCGTGCGCCTCCGGGGACCGGAGGATCGCGAGCAGGTCGTCGCTGTCGCTGCGGCCGGGCGTCGTCCGGGCGACCGGGGCGACGGCCGCGGGGCCGGGCTCGACGGCCGGCTCCGGCCGCTCCGTACCGGTGGCGTCCACGGGATCGACGGTCGTCGCGGTACCGGCGGGCCCGGTTCCGAGGGCGACGGCGGGGCCGGGAACGGACTCCGACCCCGGTTCCGCGGCCGCCTTCGACACGGCCGGCCCGCCCTCACCCGGTTCCGCCGCCACGGCCGCCTCCGCAGCCTGCGACGAGACCGGCTGCGCCGAGGCGGACTGCGACGAGGCGGGCCGCGGCACGACCGGCTGGACGGCGAGCACGACCGTCGCCGTGGACTCCGAGGAGGTGTCCCCCGGCTCGGCCGCCCCCTCGCCCTCCGGCGGGCCGGGCCGCCGCAGGTCGCGGGTGGTCTCGTCGGTGGCCGCCTGCCGTCCCTGCCCGTTGACGACGAACCGGGCCGGACCGGCGGGTACCGGAGCCGGACCGGAAGCGGTCGCCGACGCCGCCCCCGAACCCGAACCCGCACCCGCACCCGCACCCGCACCCGAAACCGGAGCCGACGCGGAAGCCGCGGGCGGCAGGGCGGCCGGAGCCGGAGCGGGCGTCACCGGATCGGTGCCCGCGAACGGGCTGGCCCCGGTGCCGATGACCCGGGCGAGCAGCCGGGGACCGGCGGCCGCGTCCGAGCCCTCCCCCGCACCGCCGCCGGCCGGAGCCCCGCCGACCGACGCCCCATTCGACGCCCCACTCGACGCCACGACCGACGCTCCGCCGGCCGCGGCCTCGCCGACCGACGCCGCGATGGCCACCGGGGCCCCGACGGCGGCCAGCACCGGTACCGGGGCGGGCAGTTCGGTGGTGTCGGGGTCGTCCTCCGGCCCGTCCAGCGTCCAGGCCGGGGCCGGGTGCTGGGTGGTGTCGTCGGCGACCCGGAGCAGTTCGGCGACCTGCTCGTACTGCTGCCCGCTGAGCCGCTGCAGCTCGACGGTGAGGTGCAGGCCCGGGATCGCGGCCTGGCCGGAGGTCGGCAGGGTCCAGCGGGCGACCGGGCCGGTGCCCCGCTCGGGAGCGCGGGTGACGACGGCGACGCAGGTGCGCGGACGGGCGTCGAGCAGGCGTCCGAGCTCGGCGGGGACGTCCCCGCCGGGCTGGTGGGCGCAGAGCACGATCTCGGGCGTCCAGGACTCGTCGGCCTGGCCCCGGCTGCGGGCCTCGCGCGGGCTGGTGGCCTCGGCGGCGACCAGGGTGGCACGGGCCTTGGCGGTGCGCGGGCCGAGGGCGGCGAGCGCGGCCTCCAGGGTGGGGTGGCGGTGCACGCGTTCGGCGGCCGGGCCGGTGATCGGCACCTCCTCGGCGAGGTCCACCAGGTGCAGGTGGAGCCGGTCGGCGAGCGGGCTGTGGGCCAGTTCGACGGCGAGGGTGCGCAGCACGTCGCGGGCGTCGTCCGGGTGGCCGGACAGGTGGAGCAGCCGGACGGCCTCCAGGTCGGCGAGGACCACCGAGCCGTCCGGCGAGGTGCCGAGCGTGACCAGCGCGGGGTACGGGGCGGCGGTCTTCCGGGCCTGGGCCGGGCTGAGCAGGTCGCCCGAGTCGGCGCTGCACCACCACACGTTGGCGGCGTGCGCGGCGCGGAAGGGCGCGATCGGGGTGGCCGGGCCGGACAGGTGCAGTTCGACGGTCTCGCCCTGGGTGATCCGGGCCGCGACGATGGCCGGCAGCCGCTTGCCGCCGCGCACGGTGTTGCGGGCCAGGGTGCGCAGGGCGCGGTCCAGCAGGTCCAGTCCGGCCTGGTCCTGCCGGGCCAGCAGCTCGTTCTCGAAGGCGGCGGCCTCGGCGTCGGGCATCGCGATGCGGTGCCGGGGGCGACGGGCACGCTGCTGGGTGCCGCGCTTGTGGGCGACGGTGCCGATCATGATGGCGGCGAGCAGGACGCCGACGGTGGAGGCCGAGAGGGCGACGGTGTAGTCGTCACTGGGGGCCGGGTCGGCGTGGGCGGCGGGCGCGTGAGCCGGCGCGTGGGCGGGCGTGGGCGCCGGGGCCGACTGCGGCGCGCCCTGCGAGGGGGCGCCCGGTGCCGGGGTCTGCGCCGGAGCCTGGTCGGCGGGCGCGGGCGCGGGCACGGGGGCCGGAGCCTGGTCGGCCGGCGCCGGGGCCTGGTCGGCCGGAGCCGGTGCGGGGGCCGGAGCGGCACCCGCCGCCCCCGGCACCGTGAGCACCATCCCCGGCACCACCACGTCCGGGTTCGTCAGCTGCTCCCCGTCCGGGGCCCGCACCCCCTTGTTCGCGTCGAACAGCTGCGGCCACTGCTCGCCGTCCCCCAGCTCCCGCTGGGCGATGGCCGACAGGCTCTCGCCCGCCTGGACGGTGACGGTCCGCTGGGCCGCGGAGCCGCCCGCGGCGCCCGCACCACCGGGGCCGCCGGCCTCCGTCCCGGACTGCGGAACGTTCTGCGGCGCCCCCTGCGCGGCGCCTCCGGAGGGAGCCGGGGCGGGGTCCGGCGCGGGCGTCCGCGCCTCGTCCGGCTTGGCGTCCGCCGGCATCAGCAGCTCCCAGCCGGGCTGGATCGGCCGCTCGGCGTCGAAGCGGATGCCCGAATCGCCCATCACCCGGCCGTCGTTGAGCTTGGCGATCTCCACCCAGCGCTCCCCCGAGCCCAGTTGGCGCTCGGCGATGGACCACAGGCTGTCGGCCGGGCGGGCGTCCCGCACGGTGTACGTGGACTGCTGCTCGGCGGCCGGGGTCAGGGCCGGCGCGGCCTGCGCGGCGGGCAGGGCGGCGCGCTGCACGCCGGGCGCCAACTGCGCCTGGGCGACCGGGCTGTGGGTCAGTTCGGGGACGGCCGCGAAGGCCGATCCGGCCACCGGCAGCAGTGCGAGCACCGAGCCGACCAGTCCGGCCGCGAGCCGCTGGCTCCAGCCGAAGGCCGGGATCCGGCGGGCGATCCGGCCGCGCAGCTGGGCGGGGATCTCCAGCAGGACGGAGAGCGCGAAGCAGGCCCAGGCGATCCAGCCGACCACCACCAGCGCCCACAGGAACAGGCTTCCGTCGTCCGGACTGGTGAGCGCCTCACCCACGCCGCCCGAGGAGACCTCGCCCATCCCGGCGACCGCCTCGGTGCCGTACAGCAGAAGCGCGGGGACGCCGACCAGCAGGGCGAGCAGGGCGACCAGCGCACCGAGCGCGGTGATCACGGCACGGCCGCGCCCGCGGGGTGGTCGGGGCGCCGGGGCGGCGGGCCTTCGGGCGCCGCCGGCGCGATGGGACGTCCCGGCCCGGCCGGAGCGGGCCTGGTCGGTGCGGGCCCTGGCGTTACGGGCCTGGTCCTTGGCACGTGGCGCGGCCATCAGTCGGTCTCCGCTTTCTCGACTCCGTGGACGAGGGTCGCACTGCCCTTGCCCGTTACCTTCCGTTCCCCGAGGGCTCCCAGCAGGACCGGGTGGTAGTCGGCCCGCACGGTGACGGTGACGACCTTGCCGTCGCCGGAGAACTCGATGTCGCCCGCCCGCAGGCCGTACAGGCCCAGGTAGGCGTCGGCGGCGTCCCGCACGTACTTCTCCTGGACCTTGAAGCCCTTGCCCTGCAGGACGGCCGCTTGGTCGAGCTGCTGGCCGCCGACCCGCGCGGCCTCCAGGGCGTAGGCGTCGGTCCGCTCGGCGACCCGCAGCCGGCCGCCGGCGTCGATCACCAGGGCGATGACGAGCACGACGTAGGCCGCGCAGATCGCCACGAAGAGGGCCACCGCGCCCCGGTCGGACCGGCGCGCCGACAGCCGTCGCCGCAGACGGCTCACCACTTCCGTCCCCTCCCCCCACTTCGCACGATGCTCTCCCCACCGGCCCCCACCGGGCGCCGCTCGGTACCGTTGTGTCATCCCCCGGGCGCTCTCCGCTTGCGTCTCCCCCGCACGGGCCGTCTCCAATCCACCGTCTTCCGGGTGACGGCACCGCGCGCCGTCAGGTGCCCCGGTAACGGTCCACCACCGAGGTGAACTCGCCGACGAGGTGCTTCGTCACGGGCACCCCGGACGGTCCGCCGAGCAGGTCGGCCAGTTCCACGTCGCAGACCACCGTGACCGTGACGGTCGTGACCGGTCCGCCCGGCAGGTTGAGCGTCCCCTTGGCGACCCGGACGTCCCCGTTGCGGCAGGACACGCCCTGCTGGCGCAGCGACGCGAGGGCGGAGTCCCTGGCCGGCTGGTCCATCCCGTCCACGCTGCGTTGCAGGGAGGCGGTCCGGGCCCCGGCCCGGGCGGCGGCCTCCACGGTGCCGGCCGTGGTCTGCACCCGCCCGGCGGCGACGGCCACCAGGACCAGTCCGACCACGCCCGGCACGACGATGGCCGCCTCGATCGCGATCCCGCCGCGGTCCCTCCGGCCCGGCCGGAGGCGGAGCCGAAGCCGCCGCCCCTGTCCCTCGCTCCGCGCCTGCCGAGGCCGGAGTCGACGTCCGGGCAGCCGGCGCCCCGACACCGGCGTCCCGCCCCTCACGGCTTCACCACCGGCGGTACGAAGCGCTCGCGCGGCGCCTCGGCGAACTGGGTGATGGCGGGCGCCTTCAGCCCGGGTATCAGCAGCGGCGGAGTGAGCTGCACGGTGACCCGGACGGTCTGCGCCGTGCTGCCGTCGGTCCGCACCGCGTACCCGTGCACGCCCTGCCGGTCGAGGAAGTCACGGGCCTGCCGCTGGGCCGCCTCGTTCTTCTCGCCGTCCGTCGCGCCGCCCTGCACCCGCCCGGCGTCCACGCCCTCACGGGCGGCGGTGAGCGCGACCTGCCGGTCGTACCACCACAGCGCGGCCTGGACGACGAGCAGCAGGAGCAGCAGGACGACCGGGAAGACGATGGCCAGGCTCAGGCTCATCGACCCCCGGTCGCCCCTGCGGCGGAGAGCAGGACGCGTCACGGGGTGGCGCCGCCCGCGCCCGCGCCGCCCGGCATGTTCGGGTCCTGCTGGACCTTCTTGACGACCCTGTCCTTCAGCAGGTACAGCGCGGTCGCCACGGCGCCGGCGACGAAGACCAACGCGATGATGGCCAGGGCGAGTTCGATGCTGATCGCGCCGCGGTCGCCGCGCGCGCGGGCGGCCCGCAGCCGACCGAGCCGCAGGGTGAACAGCAGCAGCGCGAACTGGACGGGTAGCAGGGCGGGTCGTAGCACCCGGTCTGCCAGCTGGGCGAGTCGTGCGGTCATCGGGATCTCCCGGGAGTGTGGCGGTGCGGTGTGGTGGGTGGTGCCGGCTGCTCGGAGCGGCCTGTTACGGCTTTCGGGGGACGGAACGGGGCGGTGGTCAAGGTCAGTTGAGCATCTGGTGCAGGGCGGGGAAGACGATCAGGACGGTCATCAGCAGGGTCAGCGCGGCCCCGGGTGCGACCATCCGCTCGCTGTCGGCGTTCGCCCGGGCGAGGTCCTCGGCGAGCAGCTCCCCGCGCAGGCCCTTGGCGCGGGCCCGCAGGGTGTCGTAGACGGCGGCGCCGTCGGTGCCGGACAGCCGCATGATGTCGGCCAGGTCCTGGAGCGGACTGAGCCCCAACTCCTCGGCCAGCGCGTCGAGTCCGGCCCACGGCGGGAGCCGGTCGGTGGCCGCCCGCTCCAGCGCGTCGCGGACCCGCCGGAACACCGCGCCCTGCCCGACCGCGGCGGCCCGGCGCAGCGCCTCGGCGGGGCCGCAGTCGGCGGCCCGCTCCATCGCGACGAGTTCCAGGTAGGCGGCGATGCCGTGCAGGTACTCGGTGCGCGCCTCCTTGGCCTCGCCGCGCACGATGGCGTCCGGGACGAACCAGAGCAGGCCGGCCAGCAGCGGCCCGGCGACCAGCGGCAGCGCGAACGGCAGGCCGACGTCCATCAGCACGGCCATCGCGCCCAGGTAGGCGGGCAGCATCAGGCCGAGCGCGGCGAACGTCAGTTTGTGCACCATGAAGCGGGCCGGGGTGCGGCCGATCAGGGCGAGTTCGCGGCGCGGGACGGAGACCCCGCGCAGGTGGACGGACCGCTCGCCGATCCGGTCGTACCAGCGGGGCCGCTCGTCCGGGTCCTGCTCGCGGTCGGCGGGGGTGGCGTGCAGCCGGTCCAGCGCCTGGCGCAGGTCCGGTGGCGCCGGCCGCAGTTCGGCGACCAGAAGGGCGAGGCCGCCGGCCGCGGCGGCGCCGGCCAGCACGGACCAGGGGGAGATCATCGGACCTCCCCGATCCGCTCGGCCGGCTCCGGCTCGG
Source organism: Kitasatospora sp. NPDC036755 (assembly GCF_040636595.1). NCBI lineage: Bacteria > Bacillati > Actinomycetota > Actinomycetes > Kitasatosporales > Streptomycetaceae > Kitasatospora > Kitasatospora sp. NPDC036755. The sequence continues at coordinate 2,410 of NZ_JBEZUT010000280.1, read as the reverse complement.
CCGCCGGCGCGGCGGACCGCCACCCGCTCCTGCTGCGCCGGTCCGGCGTCAGCAGCCGGGGCACCGGCGGGTGGGAAGCCAGCGCCCGCATCCAGGCGATGATCGCCACGAACAGGGCGGCGACCACCGCGAGCACCACCTGGCCGAGGAGGGTCCCGTAGGGCTTGGTGTACTCCGTGTTGAAGGAGCCGACAGCGACGACCAGCACGATGATGCCGACCAGCCAGCGGATGGTGGTCCGGTGCTTGGCCCGGTCGGCCTCGATGGCGCGGCGCTGGCGGACCTCCTCGCGCACCGAGTCGGCCATGTCGGAGAGGGTGCGGGCCAGGCCCGGGCCGCTGTCGCCGGCCCGCAGCACGAGCGCGGCGAGCACCTTGTCGGCGGTGGCGTCGGCGAGGCTGTCGGCGAAGGCGCGCAGCGCCTCCTCGGGCCGCCAGCGGGCCTGCAGCCGGGCGGCCAGCTCGCCGATCTCGTCCTCCAGGGCGGCCGGCGCGGTGCGGCGGCTGGTCACGATGGCCTGGTTCAGGCCGACGCCGAGCAGTAGCACGTCGGCGATCCGCTGGGTCCACTCGGAGAGCGCCTCCAGCCGCTCGATCCGGTGGGTGTCCGGGCGGGTGGTGTCGAACAGCCAGGGCAGGCCGAAGACGGCCAGCGGGACCAGCAGCGCGGTCAGCGGGATGCCGGTGAACAGCCAGGCCAGCGGTGCGCCGGCGAGCGCGAGCGGCAGTTGGACGCGGCGCAGCCGCACCATCCGGTGCGCGGCCGTGCCGGGGGCGCCGTACCAGAACACGTGGAGGCGGCCGGCCAGCGGGTTGGCCGACGGCTCGCCCCCGCCCTCCTCGTCGGGCTCGCCGGGCTCGGTGCCGCGGGCCCAGGCCACCAGGGCGGCCAGGCCGCCCGCGACCGCCAGCCCGCACAGGGCGAAGAGCAGCATCACCGCGCGCCACCGCCGATCCGCAGCTGCAGCGGGGTGGCCCAGCTCCCGTACCGGGAACCGAGCAGCGAGGCGTCGAACCCGGCCCGGCGCAGGTCGTCCAGGCACTGCGGCGGGGTGTGCGGGACGGCCCGCGGCTCGCCGAGGTCCGGCCGGGGGCCGAAGACGGTGTTGAGCGCGGGCCGGCCGCTCTCCCCGAGGCCGGTGACCTCCAGGACGTGGGAGACGAAGCGGTGCCGGCGGCCGCCGACGGCGGTCTCGTCGACCATGGTGACGTGCACGATGAGGTCCAGGGCGTTGGCGGTGAGCCGGTAGGCGAGCGAGTCGGTCATGTGCGAGCCGTACTCCAGGCAGAGTTCGGCGATGCGGTCGACGACCATGTGCGGTCCGCGGGCGTGCAGGGTGCACATCGAGCCGCCCTCGCCGTTGGTCATCACCCGCAGCATCGGGACGACCTCGCCGGAGCGGACCTCCCCGACGATGATCCGGGAGAGCGTCATGCGCAGCGCGGCCGGGATGAGGTCGCCGATGCTCAACTCCCCGGCCAGGCGCCCCTCGACGCGCTCGCCGTTGCCCTCGCGGGCCTCCATCGGGACGACCTGGCGCAGGTGGCCGAGGGTGTGCAGCCAGAGCTCGAACTCCGACTCCAGGGTGCCGATCCGCTCGTCCGGCGGAATCTCGGCGGCCATCGCGCGCAGCAGGCTGGTCTTGCCGACGCCCTGGGTGCCGGTGATCATCACGTTCTTCCTGGCCCGGATCGCGGCGGCCAGGAAGGCGGCCAAGGTGGCGTCCAGGGTGCCGAGTTCGACCATCTCGGGCAGTGTCGCGGAGGCCACCCGGTGGCGTCGGATCGCCACGTACGGGCGGGGCGTCACCTCGGTGAGCGCCTGGAGGCGCATGCCGCCCTCCAGGCGCAGCGCGAGGGTCGGGCTGGCGGTGGACAGGTTGCGCTCGCCGCCGCCGTGCTGGCGGGCCAGGTCCTGGAGCAGTTCGACGAGTTCGGCGTCGCTGTCGGCCACCGGCGGCACCTGGCGCAGGGGCTGGTGCACCTTGGAGACCCAGACGTCGTCGCAGCCGTTGATCAGGATGTTCTCGATCTCCGGGTCGTCCAGGTAGGGCTGGAGCCGGCCGGCCCGGAACAGCAGGTCGAAGACGGCCTCGGCGAGGGCGCGGTCCTGCTCCCGGGTGGGCGGGATGCCGTGGGTCTGCGCGTACGCGTCGGACCACCGGGCGACGGACTCCTCGATCAGGGCCCGGCCGCGCTGGCGGCGGGTGGCGCGGTCCGGTTCGGCCCCGGAGGCGGCGGTCAACCGGGTGATCTGCTGGTGCAGTTCGGCCGCGACCTGGCGCTTGAGCTCGCGCGCGACCTGGGGGTCGACGGCGGGCCGGGTGGCGGCGCCGCGCAGGTCCAGCGAAGGCAGCTGGGAGGGTACGGCGGTGGGCCCGGCCGCACCGGGCGGGACGGGCTGAGCGGCG
>NZ_JBEZUT010000279.1:0-11612 GCF_040636595.1 Kitasatospora sp. NPDC036755 | reverse complement strand
TCCCCTTCTCCTTGCCTCCGTGCCTCGGCGGCTCAACGCCTCACAGCGTGCGCAGCAGCCGGGACTGGATCGACGGCGGGTTCAGATCGGACTGGCCCTGCACGGCCTCGGCCGGGCCGCCGAGGCCGCCGCCGACGCCCACCTCGACGCGCTGGCCGCCGAGCGCCGCGCCGCCGGGGCACCCGCCCTCGCCCTGGCCCTCGGCCCGTGGGACGCCGGCCGCCCGGCCGACGAGGCGCTGCACGCCCGGATGGCACGGTTCGGCACGCCCGTCCTCACCGACCGGGAGGCGCTCGCCCTGTTCGACGCCGCGCTGGGCACCGGCGAGCCCGCCCTCGCCGCCCTGCACCTCGACCGCGCCGCGCTGCGCGCCCGGGCCGGCGAACCGGTCGGCCCGCTCGCCGGCCTCCTCGGCACCCAGGGCACTGCGGCCGCCGCCGACGCCGAGGGCGCCCGGCTGGTGCGCCGGCTGCTGAAGCTGCCGGCGGCCGAGCGGGAGGGCGCTCTGCTGGCACTGGTCCGCCGGCACGTCGCCGACGTGCTCGGCCTCGCCGCGCCGGAGGCGGTCGAGCCCGACCGCGCCTTCCAGGAGCTGGGCTTCGACTCGCTCGCCGCGGTCGAACTGCGCCGCCGTCTGGAGGCCGCGACCGGCCTGCGACTGCCGGCCACCCTGGTCTTCGACCACCCGAACGCGCTCGCCACCGCCGGGCTGCTGGCGGTCTCGATCACCCCGGTCGAGGCCGACCCGGCCGCGCTCCTGCTGGACGACATCGACCGGCTGGAGGCGGCGCTGCACGCCCTGGGGGATGCCGACGCGGCCCACCCCCGGATCGCCGCCCGGCTGGACGCGCTCGCCCGCCGCTGGCACGACGCCGGCGGACCGGCCGCCGACGGCGCCGACGCGGTGCGCGACACCGAGTTCGCCAGCGACGACGAACTCTTCGACATTCTCGACGGCGAACTGGGAGCGCTCTGATGGCGCACCGGTGGGCGGACCGGGGCCCCGCCGCGGGCGGCCCCGCGATCGGCGAATCCCGAATGACGACGGCTCGAACGGCAACGGCTCGATGGACAACGGCTCGAACGGCAACGGCTCGAACGGCAACGGCTCGAACGGCAACGGTGCGATGAGGAACGGTGCGATGGGGAACGACGACAAGCTCCGCGACTACCTCAAGCGCGCGACCACCGAGCTCCAGCAGGCGAACCGCCGGCTGCGCGAGCTGGAGGCACGCGCCCACGAGCCGATCGCGATCGTCGCGATGAGCTGCCGCTACCCCGGCGGCGCCAACTCCCCCGAGGACCTCTGGCAGTTGGTCGCCGACGGGCGCGACGCCGTCTCGCCCTTCCCGGAGAACCGCGGCTGGGACACCGAGGGCCTCTACGACCCCCGCCCGGGCACCCCCGACCGGACGTACGTCCGCGAGGGCGGATTCCTGCACGACGCGGGCGAGTTCGACGCCGACCTGTTCAAGATCAGCCCGCGCGAGGCACGCGACACCGACCCCCAGCAGCGGATCCTCCTGGAGCTCTCCTGGGAGCTGCTGGAGCGCGGGGGCATCGACCCGGCCTCGCTGCGCGGCAGCCGCACCGGCGTCTTCGCCGGGGTCGTCTACCACGACTACGCCGAGGGCTCCGGCACCGGCGGCCTGGCCAGCGTGGCCAGCGGCCGGATCTCCTACACCCTGGGCCTGGAGGGCCCGGCCGTCACCGTCGACACCGCCTGCTCCTCCTCGCTGGTCGCCGTGCACCTCGCGGCCCAGGCCCTGCGCTCCGGCGAGTGCACCCTCGCCCTGGCCGGCGGCGTCACCGTGATGGCCACGCCCAGCTCCTTCGTCGGCTTCAGCCAGGACCGCGGTCTCGCCCCCGACGGCCGCTGCCGCTCCTTCGCCGCCGCCGCCAACGGCACCGCCTGGGCCGAGGGCGCCGGACTGCTCCTGCTGGAGCGGCTCTCCGACGCCCGCCGCAACGGCCACCCCGTGCTCGCCGTCGTCCGCGGCTCCGCCGTCAACCAGGACGGCGCCTCCAACGGCCTCACCGCCCCCAACGGCCCCTCCCAGCAGCGCGTCATCCGCCAGGCCCTGGCCAACGCCCAGGTCTCCGCCGACCAGGTCGACCTGGTCGAGGCGCACGGCACCGGCACCACGCTCGGCGACCCGATCGAGGCCCAGGCGATCCTCGCCACCTACGGCCGGCAGCGCGGCGCGAACGGCGAGCCGCTGCGGCTCGGCTCCATCAAGTCCAACCTGGGCCACGCCCAGGCGGCGGCCGGCGTCGGCGGCATCATCAAGGTCGTCGAGGCGATGCGCCACAGCCTGATGCCGCGCACCCTGCACGTCGACGCGCCGAGCCCCGAGGTGGACTGGTCGGCGGGCAAGGTCGAACTGCTGACCGAGGCCCGGGACTGGCCGCGCGGCGACCACCCGCGCCGGGCCGGCGTCTCCTCCTTCGGCCTCAGCGGCACCAACAGCCACATCGTGATCGAGGAGGCTCCGGAGGCCCCCGCCGACGCCGCGCCCGCCGACGAGGCCGCCGCCACCGAGGCCGCTCCGGGCGTCGTCCCCGTCCCGCTCAGCGGCGGCGGCGCCGCCGCGCTGCGCGCCCAGGCCGCCCGGCTGCACGAGCACCTGACCGCCCGCCCGGACGAGCGGCTGCTGGACGTCGCGTACTCGCTGGCCACCACCCGCACCGGGCTGGAGCACCGGGCGGTCGTCGCGACCGCCGGGCGCACGGAGCTGCTCACCGCGCTCCAGCGGATCTCCGAGGGCGACCTCGCCCCCGGCGCGGCGCTCGGCGTGGCCCGCGCGGGCGCAATCACCGGCTTCCTGTTCACCGGCCAGGGTGCCCAACGCCTGGGTATGGGACGGGAGTTGTACGAGGCCCACCCGGTGTTCGCGGCGCGTTTCGACGAGGTCTGCGCGGAGCTGGACCGGTGGTTGGAGCGGCCGCTGCGCGAGGTGGTCTGGGGCGAGGACGGTGACCTCCTCGACCGGACCGCGTACACCCAGACCGCGCTGTTCGCCGTCGAGGTCGCGCTGTTCGCGCTCCTCGACTCCTGGGGCGTGCACCCGCAGTACCTCGCCGGGCACTCCATCGGCGAACTCGCCGCCGCCCACGTCGCCGGCGTCTGGACCCTGCCCGACGCGGCCCGACTCGTCGCCGCACGCGGCCGACTCATGCAAGCCCTGCCGGGCGGCGGCGCCATGACCGCCATCGAGGCCACCGAGGACGAGGTCACCCCGCACCTGACCGAGGGCGTCGACATCGCCGCCCTCAACGGGCCGCGTTCCATAGTGATTTCGGGCCAGGCCGCCGCTGTCGAAGCGCTCGCCGAGCGCTTCGCCGCCCAGGGCCGCCGCACCTCCAGACTCCGCGTCTCGCACGCCTTCCACTCCGCCCTCATGGAGCCCATGCTCGCCGAGTACGCCACCGTGGCAGGGGAGTTGACCTACCACGAGCCGACCGTCGCGATCGTCTCCGGTCTGACCGGCGGGCCGGGGGCGGACCTCACCGACCCGCGGTACTGGGTCCGGCACGCCCGCGAGGCAGTCCGTTTCGCCGACTGCGTCCGCGCGCTGGCCGACAAGGGCGTCACCACCCTGATCGAGGTCGGCCCCGACGCCGTACTCACCACCATGGGCGCCGACTGCGTCCCCGACAGCAGCGACCTGCTGCTCGTGCCCACCCAGCGGCGCGGCCGCGAGGAGGCGGCCGAGCTGGTCCGCGCCGTCGCCGCCGCGCACGCCCGGGGCACCGCGGTGGACTGGGCCGCGTACTTCGCCGGATCCGGTGCACGGCGCGTCGAGCTGCCGACCTACCCGTTCCAGCGCCGCCACTACTGGGCCGCCCCGACCACCGCGGCCACCGGCGCGCCCGCTCCGGTCGGCGGCACGGCCCCGGGGAGCGCCTGGTGGGAGGCGCTGGAATCCACCGATCCGGCCCGGCTGGCCGACCGCCTCGGCGTCGGTCCGCAGGCCCTGGCCGAGGTGCTCCCCGCGGTCTCCGCCTGGCGCCGGGAGTTCGAGGCGGAGACCGGGCTCGCGTCCTGGCACTACCGGACCGTCTGGCGCCCCGCCCCGGCCGCCGAGGCGACGCCGTCCGGACCGGCCGGCAGCTGGCTGCTCGCCGTCCCCGCCGGGTCCGAGGCCGGTACGGACGTCGTGGCGGCCGTCACGGCCGCGCTCACGGCCGGCGGCGCCGACGTCCGGACCGTCACCGTCGCCCCCGACACCGCCGTTCCCGCTCTCGCCGACGAGCTGCGCGCGGCCCCCGAACGCCCGGCCGGCGTGCTCTCCCTGCTCTCCCTGGACGAGCGGGAGCACGCCGGACACGCCCCGCTCACGCGCGGCTTCGCGGCCACCGTCACCCTGGTCCAGGCACTCGACGAGGCCGGGGCGACCGCCCCGCTCTGGTGCGCCACCCGCGGTGCCGTCACCGTCCGGCAGGCCGAGGAGGCGACCGGACCGGCCCAGGCCGCCGTCTGGGGCCTCGGCGTGAGCCGCTCGCTCGACCGCCCCGACACCTGGGGCGGCCTGGTCGACCTGCCCGCCGCCGTCGACGCCCGGGCCGCCGAGGCGCTCCGCGCGGCACTCGCCCGGACCGACGGCGAGGACCAGCTGGCGGTCCGCCCCGACGGCACCTTCGTCCGCCGGCTCGTCCGGGCCGCGGCCACCACGGCCACCGGGACCGGCGCGGACCCGTGGTCGCCGCCCGCCGGCGGCACCGTGATCGTCACCGGCGGCACCGGCGGGCTCGGCGCGCACGTCGCGCGCTGGCTGGCCCGCCGCGGCGCCACCGACCTGCTGCTGACCAGCCGGCGCGGCGCCGACGCCCCCGGCGTCGCCGAGTTGACCGCCGAACTGGCCGCCCTCGGAACGGCCGTGACCGTCGCCGCCTGCGACGTCGCCGACCGGGACGAGCTTCGCCGGGTCCTCGCGACCGTCCCGGCCGACCGCCCGCTCACCGTCCTGCACGCCGCAGGCGCCGCCCAGCGCGTGGCCCCCGTGTCCGAGCTGACCCTGGCGGAGTTCGCGGACGTCGCCCGCGCCAAGGTGGCCGGGGCCCGGCACCTGGCCGAGCTGCTCACCGGCCGCCCCGCCACCACCCTCGTGCACTTCGGCTCCGGCTCCGCCGTCTGGGGCAGCGCCGGCCAGGCCGCGTACGGCGCCGCCAACGCCGAGCTCGACGCGCTCGCCCGGCACGGCCGGGCCGCCGGACTCACCGTCACCACGGTCGCCTGGGGCTCCTGGGACGCCGGCATGGTCGACGCCGAGCTCGCCGCCCTGCTGCGCCGGATCGGCGCGCCCGCCATGGCCCCCGAGCGTGCCGTGCGCGCCCTCGGCCAGGTCCTGGCCGACCCGGAACAGGGCGTCGTCGTCGCCGACTTCGACTGGTCCCGGTTCGCCCCGACCTACACCGCGGCCCGCCCCCGACCCCTGCTCGACGAGCTGGACGAGGTCCGGGCCGCCCTCACCGGGGACGCCTCCCCGGGCGACGCGGCGACCGCCGCGCCCGCCTTCACGGCGAAACTCGCCGCGCTCTCCGAAACCGACCGGCGGACGGCCGTCCTCGGCCTGGTCCGCGAGCACGTCGGCGCCGTCCTCGGCTACGCCGACCCGGACGACATCGACGCCGGCCGGGCCTTCACCGACCTCGGCTTCGACTCCGTCGCCGCCGTCGACCTGAGGACCCGGCTCGGCAACGCCACCGGCCGGCGACTGCCCAGCACGATGATCTTCGACTACGCCACGCCGACCGCCCTCACCGGCTACCTGCTCGCCGAACTCGCACCGCAGGCCCCGACCGGGCCACTGCCCGCCGGGGAGGAACTCGACCGGCTGGAGGCCGCGATCGCGCTCCTCTCCCCCGCCGAGATCGAACGCGACCAGATCGCCGTCCGCGTCCAGGCGCTCGCGACCCGGCTCAACCAGCCGCCCGCCGGCGAGCCCGGCCAGGACGTGGCCGACCGCCTGGAGAGCGCCTCCGCCGACGACGTGTTCGCCTTCATCGACCAGGAGCTCGGCCTGTCCTGATCACGGCCCCCCGGCGAGCGGCCCCACCGGCCGCCGCCCCGCACCGCCCCCGGACCCGCCCGACCCGCCGGCCCGGGGGCAAGCCCCCGAACTTCGCGCGACCGGCCCGCCCCACGCGGCGGACCATCAGCCCTGCACAAAGAGACCCGGTGTGACTGAGATGGCAAACGCAAACGACGAGAAGCTCCTCGACTACCTGAAGCGCGTCACCGCGGACCTGCACCAGACCCGCCAGCGGTTGCAGGACGTGGAGAGCCAGGAGTCCGAGCCGATCGCCATCGTCGGCATGGCCTGCCGCTACCCGGGCGGCGTCACCTCCCCCGAGGAGCTGTGGCAGCTGGTCGCCGACGGCACCGACGCGGTCTCCCGGTTCCCGACCGACCGCGGCTGGGACCTGGAGGCGCTGCGGGGCGGCGCCACGGGCACCGGCGAGGGCGGCCCGGAGGCACAGAGCGGCACCAGCTACGTCGACGAGGGCGGCTTCGTCCACGACGCCGCCGACTTCGACGCCGGCTTCTTCGGCATCAGCCCGCGCGAGGCGACGGCCACCGACCCGCAGCAGCGGATGATGCTGGAAGCGTGCTGGGAGGCGTTCGAGCGGGCCGGCATCGACCCGACCACCGCCCGCGGCCGGCGGGTCGGCGTCTTCGCCGGCTCCGGCCTCCAGGACTACGGCTACCTGCTCGACAGCGTCCCCGAGCTCGCCGAGTCCTTCCTGACCACCGCCAGCTCGGCCGCCGTCATCTCCGGCCGCGTCTCCTACACCCTGGGCCTGGAGGGCCCGGCCGTCACCGTCGACACCGCCTGCTCCTCCTCGCTGGTCGCCCTGCACCTAGCCGTCCAGTCGCTGCGCCGCCGCGAGAGCACGCTCGCCCTCGCCGGCGGTGTCATGCTGATGGCCACCCCGGCGCCGTTCATCGCCTTCAGCAAGCAGCAGGGCCTCGCCCCCGACGGCCGCTGCAAGGCGTTCTCGGAGGACGCCGACGGCACCGGCTGGTCCGAGGGCGTGGGCATCCTGCTGCTGGAGCGGCTCTCCGACGCCCGCCGCAACGGCCACCCCGTGCTCGCCGTCGTCCGCGGCTCCGCCGTCAACCAGGACGGCGCCTCCAACGGCCTCACCGCCCCCAACGGCCCCGCCCAGCAGCGCGTCATCCGCCAGGCCCTGGCCGACGCCCGCCTCACGCCCGACCAGGTCGACGCCGTGGAGGCGCACGGCACCGGCACCACGCTCGGCGACCCGATCGAGGCCCAGGCGCTCCTCGCCACCTACGGCCAGCAGCGCGGCGCGAACGGCGAACCGCTCTGGCTCGGCTCCATCAAGTCCAACATCGGCCACGCCCAGGCGGCGGCCGGCGTCGGCGGCATCATCAAGATGGTCATGGCGATGCGGCACGGCGTCCTGCCGCGCACGCTCCACGCCGAGCGGCCGTCCAGCCACATCGACTGGTCGGCGGGCGCGGTCGAGCTGCTGACCGAGGCCCGGGACTGGCCGCGCGGCGAGCAGCCGCGCCGGGCCGGAGTGTCCTCGTTCGGGGTCAGCGGGACGAACGCCCACATCATCCTGGAGGAGGCGGACGCGGCTCCGGTCGCGGAGGGCACCGAGGCTCCGGTCGCAGACGCGGGTGCGGCTGCGGATTCCGATGCCGGTTCTCGTGCGGGTGTGCTGCCCGTGGTGCTGTCGGCGAAGACCGCGCCCGCCCTGCGGGAGCAGGCCGCCCGCCTGCACGCCCACCTGACCGCGCACCCCGAGGTGCGGGTGCCGGACGTCGCGCACGCCCTGGTCACCGCCCGCGCGAGCTTCGAGCACCGGGCGGTCGTCGCGGCCGCCGGACGCGAGGAGCTGCTCACCGCGCTCGACCGCATCGCCGACGGCACCGAACCGCTCGCGGGTGCGGCCCGCCCCGGCGGGACCACCGGGTTCCTGTTCACCGGCCAGGGCGCCCAGCGCCTCGGCATGGGACAGGAGTTGTACAACGCCCACCCCGTGTTCGCGGCCCGCTTCGACGAAGTCTGCACCGAACTCGACCGGTGGCTCGACCGACCCCTGCGCGAGGTGATCTGGGGCGAGGACAGCGACCTCCTCAACCAGACCGCCTACACCCAGACCGCCCTCTTCGCCGTCGAGGTCGCGCTCTTCGCCCTCCTCGACTCCTGGGGCGTGCGCCCGCAGTACCTCGCCGGACACTCCATCGGCGAACTCGCCGCCGCCCACGTCGCGGGCGTCTGGACCCTGCCCGACGCCGCCCGACTCGTCGCCGCGCGCGGCAAGCTGATGCAGGCCCTGCCGGGCGGCGGTGCGATGATCGCCATCGAGGCGACGGAGGCCGAGGTCACCGCGCACCTGATCAAGGGCGTGGACATCGCTGCCCTCAACGGCCCCCGCTCCGTGGTGATTTCGGGCGATTCCGCCGCCGTGGAGGCGCTCGCTGAGCGCTTCGCCGCCCAGGGCCGTCGCACCTCCAAGCTCCGCGTCTCCCACGCCTTCCACTCCGTGCTCATGGAGCCCATGCTCGCCGAGTACGCCACCGTGGCACGGGAGTTGGCCTACAACGAGCCCACCATCCCGCTCGTTTCGACGGTCACCGGCACCCTCGCCACCACCGAACTCACCGACCCGCAGTACTGGGTCGACCAGGTCCGCGCCGCCGTCCGCTTCACCGACGCCGTTCAGACCCTTGCCGACAACGGCGTCACCACCCTGCTGGAGGTCGGCCCCGACGCCGTCCTCACCGCCATGGCCCAGCAAACCCTCGACGACACCACCGTCATCCCCACCCAGCGCCGCGACCGCGACGAGACCCGAACCCTCCTCGCAGCCCTGGGCTCGCTCCACACCACCGGTGTGACCATCGACTGGGCCACCGCCTTCACCGGCCTCCACACCCAGCACACCGACCTGCCCACCTACCCCTTCCAGCACGAGCGGTACTGGGTGAAGTCCCGTCCCGCCGCCGGTGACGTCCGCGCCGCCGGCCTCGACACCGCCGACCACCCGCTGCTCGGCGCGGCCGTCGTGCTCGCCGACTCCGACGGTGTCGTCCTCACCGGCCGTCTCTCCGTCGACGCCCAGCCCTGGCTCGCCCACCACCGGGTGGGCGACACGGTGCTCTTCCCGGGCACCGGTTTCGTCGAGCTGGCCCTGCGCGCCGGGCAGCAGGTCCGCGCCGAGGCGCTGGCAGAACTGACCCTGCACGCCCCGCTGGTCCTCCCGGAACGCGGCGCGGTCGCCGTCCAGGTCGTCGTGGGCCCGGCCGACCGCACCGGGGCCCGGACCATCAGCGTTCACTCGCGTCTGCAGAGCTCCTCGACGGGCGCGCCCTGGACCAGGCACGCCACCGGTGTGCTGGCCCCCGGCGCCCGCCGCGCCGGCACCGAACTCACCGCGTGGCCGCCGGCCGGCGCCCAGCCGGTGGACGCCGACGGCCTGTACGAGGACTTCGCCCGGGTCGGCCTGGGATACGGACCGGTCTTCCAGGGGCTCAAGGCCGCCTGGCGGCGCGGCGGCGAGCTGTTCGCCGAGCTCGCCCTGCCGGAGTCCGCGCACGCCGACGCGGCCCGGTTCGGTGTCCACCCCGCCCTGCTCGACGCCGCGATGCACCCGGCCTTCTTCGCCGAGCTCACGGGCGAGCAGGCCATGGTCCCGTTCACCTGGTCCGACGTCACGCTGCACGCCGTCGGCGCGGCCGTCGCCCGGGTCCGACTCACCGCTTCGGCCGGCGGGAGCCTGGTCCTCGACCTCGCGGACGCCACCGGCCGGCCGGTGGCGTCGGTCGGCTCGGTCGCGCTGCGGCCGATCTCGGCCGAACAGGTCTCGGCGGCCCGCGCACTGGTCCACGACTCCCTGTTCACGCTGCGCTGGCAGCAGGCCGCCGTTCCGACGGCTCCGCCCACCGCCGCGTGGGCCCGCTGGGAGGACGCGGCCGGCTCCGACACGCCGCCCGCCGTCCTGGTGCTGGAGGTGGACGGCGGAAGCGACGCCGCCGCCGTCCACACCGCGACCGGACGAACCCTGACGATCCTTCAGGAATGGCTGTCCGACGCCAGGTTCACCGACTCCCGGCTGCTCGTCGTGACCCGCGGCGCCGTCGCCCTGCCCGGCGCCGACGACGCCACCCGCATCGACCTGGCACAGGCCGCCCTGCGCGGTCTCGTCCGGGCCGCGCAGTCCGAGAACCCCGGCCGCATCGTCCAGCTGGACCTCGACGCGGCCGCCACCGCCGACGCCACCACCGACTTCCTGGTCGCCGCCTCGCTCGCCACCGAGGAGTCGGAACTCGCCCACCGTGACGGCGAGTTCTGGATCCCCCGGCTCACCCGGGCGACCGTGGCCGGAACCACCGGCGACGACGCCCCGGGCAAGGCCCGTCCCGCCTCCGTCTTCGGCGCCGAGGGCGCCGTGCTGATCACCGGCGGCACCGGCGGGCTGGGCGCCCTGCTCGCCCGCCACCTGGTCACCGAGCACGGTGTCCGCCGGCTCGTCCTCACCAGCCGCCGCGGCCCCGAGGCCCCCGGCGCCACCGAGCTCGCCGCCGAACTCACCGCACTGGGCGCCGAGGTGGACGTCGAGGCCTGCGACGTCGCCGACCGCGACGCCCTCGCCGACCTGCTCACCGGCCTCACCGCGCGCGGCACCGAGCTGCGCGGCGTCGTGCACGCCGCCGGTGTGCTCGGTGACGGCGTGATCGCCTCGCTCACCCCCGAGAGCCTCTCCCAGGTGCTCTCCGCCAAGGTCGACTCCGCGCTGCACCTGCACGAGCTGACCAGCGACCTGGACCTGTCCGCCTTCGTCCTCTTCTCCTCGGTCGCCGGCACCCTCGGCGCCCCCGGCCAGGGCAACTACGCCGCCGCCAACGTCTTCCTGGACGCCCTCGCCGCCCACCGCCGCGCCCACGGCCTGGCCGCCCAGTCGCTCGCCTGGGGCCTGTGGGCCCGCGCCAGCGCCATGACCGGCACGCTGACCGGTGTCGACCGGACCCGGATGTCCCAGGGCGGCGTCATTCCGCTCGCCGACGACGAGGGCCTGTCGCTGTTCGACACCGCGCCCGGTGTCGACGCCGCCGTCGTCGTCCCGGCCAGGCTCGACTTCCCCTCCCTGCGCGCCCAGGGCGACGCCCTGCCCGAGCTGCTGCGCGACCTCGTCCCGGCCGCCCCGCGCCGCAGCAGCGACGCCGCGTCCGACGAGACCAGCGGCCTGCGCCGGCAGCTGTCCGCGCTCCCGGAGGAGGAGTGGGAGACCGCCCTCCTCGAACTCGTCCGTACCCGCACGGCCGCCGTCCTCGGCCACGCCACCGCCGACTCGATCGACCCCGAGCGGGCGTTCCAGGAGTTGGGATTCGACTCGCTGACCGCCGTCGAGTTCCGCAACGCGATGAACGACGCCACCGGCCTGCGGCTCCCCACCAGCCTGGTCTTCGACTACCCGAGCCCGGTCGCGCTCGCCCGCCACCTGCTCACCGAGGTCGCCGACGCGGCCGGTGCCGAGGCGGGCGCGGTGTCGGTGGGTGTGGTCGGGGCCGTCGATGACGACCCGATCGCGATCATCGGCATGGCCTGCCGCTACCCCGGCGACATCACCACCCC
>NZ_JBEZUT010000278.1:0-11720 GCF_040636595.1 Kitasatospora sp. NPDC036755 | reverse complement strand
GCCGCGCGGGCGCGGGCGACGCCGCCGGCGGTGGCTCCGGCTCCGCTGCCGACCGCGACGGTTCTCGTACCGCCCAGGCCGGCGCAGGCGCGGCAGATGCCGGGGTGGGGCACTGGGTCGTGGCAGCGGCCGCATTCGGCGTACGAGGCGGGCGGCGCGGGCGGGTCCTCGGGGTGTTCCGGCGGCAGCTTGCGTCGGAGGCGGTCGCGGAGGATCGCCGCCGGGGAGTGCACCCGCTGCGGCAGCCCGGGCAGCAGGGCCTGCGCCAACTCGGCCTCGCCGCAGCCGCGTTCCAGCCACTGCGCGACGAGCGGCGCCAGCGCCAGCGCCTCGGCCTCGCCCAGGCGCAGGCGGGGTTCGGGCCGGATCACCCGGAACAGGGTGGCCACGGCCGCCCGCGTCCCTTCATCCGGGAGGGTGGGTTCTTGCCCCTGGTCCTTTACGGGAGGAGTGACAGCGCCACCGGTACTCCCTCCACCGGAGTCCGGGCGGGGGACAGCCGGTGAGGGCTGCGGGGTGTCGTAGACGTGGACCACGGTCCGGATCGTCCCGTCGGGCATCCGGATCTTCTCGACCCGGTAGAACCCGGCGTCCTTCAGCTCCTTGAGCGCCCGCCGGATCGCGCCCCGCCCCTGCGGACTGCTGTCCGCCATCTGCCGCCCGTCCTCCCGCCACCCGTCGGGACGGGAGAGCAGATCGGCGAGGAGGCCGCGAGCGGTGTAACTGAGCCGACGGTCCTGCAACAGGACGTTCGGCATGACGGTGAACGCGCGCCTGTGCACGCTACGATGAATCCGCATCTGGAGTTGCTGCTCCTGGTGCCCGACCCCGGGGTGTCTCACCACCGCCGGGGTCTCCTATATTCCATTGATGATGCGGAAAGTAGCACACCGACTACGAAGAGTGCGAGCCGCTTGTGAGGGCCTTGGCATGCGCGACGGGGCTCTGCATCACTTTCGGGTCAGACATTCGACCCGCGTCCGTAGCGCTCCCTCCAGTTCGATGTTGTCGCCTCGGGCGACCGTTTGCATCAGTTCGGTGATGACTACGAGCTCCGCGAACCTCCCGGCGGGAGTGTCGAGGATGTGGCCGAGCCGTCGCCGGACTTCGGCGGCGGTGTCGGGAACGAGAAGGCTGTATGAGTACAACAGCGCTGCGTCGTACCCAGCAGGGGCGGTGCCCCAACCTTCCCAGTCGAGGATCGTGAGGGTCGGGCTAGTGAGGTTGGCCCAGTGCAGGTCACCATGGGCCGTTGTCCAGGTGGGCACCTTGGTGTCGATCGAGGTGCCCAGGTACTGAGGCATGGCTCGGTCCAGGTATTCCTGTCGGACCGCCACCCGATCACTGGGAACGGCTGCGATGGTGTCGAGGGCGGTGCCGAGTCCGTCCCACCAGGCGTCGTCCAGGCGCGGTGCCGCCCGTAGGACCGGCTCGTGGGTGGTGACGGTCGGGGCGGTGACCTTGTCGTACAGCTCTGCCAGGTAGCCGTGCTCGCCCTCGGTCCAGGTGCGTCGCTCCCGCAGGCGTGGCCTGGGTACCGCAGGAGGCATGAGTCGTTCTGCCTCCTGCGGTCCCTCCCAGAGTTTTCCGCCGGCTTTGTCGGCCGGGGCGGACACCAGTCGGAGCCAGCCCTCGCCGGATGCCGTGACGATCGCGCGACCGAGGGTGCGTCCACGCCAACCCCACGCTTCGCGGGTGCCAATCGGCGTCGCGTTGAGCGCCGTTGCTGCTGTGGCGTGCATCCCGCGCATCCGCCCGGCCGTGTCCGGTTCAGGTTCCGAGTACATCAACGACCCTTCGGAGAACGTCCGGAGACAGTGGTGGTCGGCCGACGGCTTCGGCGGCCTGCCCCCAGTGTTCCGGGTTTCCCGTCGACAGGAGCACGCGCTTCACCCCTGGGGCTGAGGCCACGACGGCGAGGGCGGTCTCGGCGGGGGCCTTGCCAGGGTTGATCAGCTCGGACAGCTCCGGGGTCACCAGGCCGGGGATCTCGCCGCCGTGGAGCGGGGCGGCGGCGAACACCTCCAGTCCCGCGGTCAGGGCATCGGCCAGCGGGCCGTGTCCGTCGAGAGCCTGGGCGACGGGCGCGAGGTGGACGAGGGAGACCGGGAGCTGGATGGCCCACAGGTGATGATTCGGTCCGCCGGCCTTGGCCGCGAGTTCGATCAGCGTGGGTACGTCGAAGAGGCCGCTACTGAAGCCGCGCCAGGTCGCGACTCCGTAGGCGCTGATGATCTGTTGGCTGCACGCCTCCTCCAGAGCCAGGAAGGTGTTGTAGAGCCTGCCGGTGATCTCGCCGTCAGGGCAGGTGTGCTCGGGGTTGTGCACGAACACCAGGTCGGGTGTCCGGCCGAGCATGAGCTTGGTGCGCGCGAGCTGCCAGGCGGTGTAGTCCGCGGTGAGGCAGTGACCGCGTTCGGCGTCCGCCGCGGACAGGGCACCGGCTCGCACACCGATGTGCCCGGCGCCGGCTGGGACGAAGCCCACCTTCGTGGAGACGCACAGATCCGGGTAGGCAGCCAGAGCTGTGGCGAGCGACATCTCCGCCCTGCCACCTGCATAGTTGGGCGCGGTGTCCACCCAGTCGGCACCTCGGGTGGCGGCCATCAGGGAGGCATTGGCCACATCGAGGCAACGGTAGGTGCCGAGGCCGAGCCGAGCGGTCATCGTGGGCCGCCGATCGCGACGGCCTGGCCGTCGACCAGCTCCGTCACGACACCGGCCGCCTGGCCGAGAGTGATGCCTGCGGCCTGAGCGAGATCGGCCAGCCGGTGAGGTTCCCCGTCGGCGAGGAGCGTGAGCATCGGCTCGGCCTTGGTGGCAAACGTCCATTCCTCGCCGCCGGCGGTCAGCCGGATGGTGCCGTCGGGTATGGCCGCGAGTGCGTGCCGCGTGGTAACCAGGCGCACCCGTAGGTCAGCCTCCGGTGGGGCTACCGTGATGTGGGGCAGCGACGGTGCGAGCCGGGCTCGCTCGGTGGCGTCACGCGCCGAGGAGAAACGGGCGATCAGGTCGTCGCTCTCCAACTCGGCCGCGAGGAGCTTGCCGATCGTGTTGAGGAAGGTGTGCTGCTCCTCGGTGGTCCCGAAGCGCGGGATGTCCGCCCGGACGGCCTCATGGGTGCGCAGCTTCTCCGACAGCCAGGTGATCAGATCAGCTCCCGTCGTGCTCTGCAGCCCGCAGGTGACATGCAGCGAGTGCTGGCCCTCGGAGGCGGCGACGGCGTGCCACCATCCCCGGGGCAGATAAAGCACATCGCCGGCGGTGAGCACCAGATCGGCGACCGGCTCCTCGGGCGGCGGTTCGGGCGTCTCGACGTCGCGGTGCATCGGCGCCGTGCGGGTGGGGCCGTTGATGCGCCAGCGCTTCGCGCCGTCGAGCTGGACGACGACCACATCGTGATCGTCCCAGTGCACGCCGAAGCCCTCGGTGCCGGTCCAGGAGGCGTACAGGTTGGCCTGCACGCCGGTTCGCAGCCAGCGCTCCAGCTGGCCGGCCAGGGACGCGATGCCGGGGTGGAGTTCGTCAACGGCGTCCAGGACCAGCGTGGCACCCTCGGCGAGACGCTGGTGCAACTCGGAGGGCTGGAGCTGGTGCCAGACGGTGCTCCGCCGGGTGGTGATCGGCCGGGAGTAGGTGTGCGCGGGCACCTGCTCCCCGTTGGCGGCGAGGCGGAAGCGAGGGGGTTCGAACCGGTGATGGGTCAGGATCGCGTTGAGGTCATCCCAGCTCATCAGTCCGGCGAGCGACGCGGCTTCACCGCGTGCGACCTTGAAGCTGCGGCCGAGCGTCTGGGCGAGGAAGCCATCCCCGCCCAGACGCTCAACCACCGAGAAGTGCTCGGCGGTCATCGTGATGCAGCCGTCAGTCGTTGGTGTCGGTTCGGCCGGTGGAGCCGCCGTCCGACGGCTGCTCGCCACGCGAGCGGGCCGCGGCGACCTTCGTACGGGCGACCAGCAGGCCGTCGCACTCCAACTCGGTGCTGCTCGTCAGGTTCTCGGGCATGAGTCCTCCTTCGGAATCACGGGGCGGGCCGACTGACCAGCCCCGTCGTGGGTACAGCGATGGGTCCGTTGCCAGGACAAGCCGCTGGCAAGGAACCTCAGGTGCTTACGCCGCGTGGCTGTTGACCAGCGCGGCCACCTGCATCCCCCAAGCCCGCGTTGGGGCGGGAGGAAGTCTTGTCAGGCACTGGCTGGGACGACGTCCCGTGCCTTCGGGGCCGCGGCCCTCACCAGCGCGGTGAGTCGCTCGTCGCCCGAGACGGCGGCGGTGGTGCCGACCTCGAACCAGATCCGCTTTCCGGCGGGGTCCGGCTCGGAGCCCCAGTCCGTCGCGAGCGCGGCCACCAGGAACAGCCCTCGCCCGTCGGTGGCGTCGAGATCGATCCCGCCGGCAGCCGGGAGTTCGTGGCCGACGTCCGTCACCTCGACGCGCAGCCGTTCACCGTCCCAGGACACGCATACGACGCACGGGGCGTGGGTGTGGGACACGGCGTTGGTGATCAGCTCGCTGGACAGCAACTCGACATCGCGGAGTGCGTCCTCCGCCAGCGGCAGGCCCCAACCGCGCACGGTCCGTATCACCCGCCGCCGGGCGTCCGGCACGGCCTCGGCACTGGGCAGCACGCGAAAGCCGAACGGGGCGGGGGCAGTGGCCTGCCGGGTGGCGACGGACATGAGCGCGGACCTTTCACCGGGACGAGGTCGGCAGCGGGCCGATTCGCGCCGGGATTCACCCGGCAGGTATCTACGGAACCGCCTCCAACGCCGGTGAACCAGAGCAGAATTGAGGCGGCAACGAGGCATCCGTGCTGCAAACCCGGGCATGACCTGGCCTGTTACGGCTGCAGACGAACTGACGTACCTCTGGAGGACGCCGGATGACATCCAGGAGGTCCCGGCTGATCCAGCGCAGGGAGGCTGTCGGCCACACCCAGGAATCCCTGGCCGAAGCCCTCGGTGTGGACCGTACGACCGTAGGGCGATGGGAGGGCGGCAGGGGTACCCCGCAGCCCTGGATGCGGCCGAGGCTCGCCCGCGCCCTGAAGCTCTCGGTTGACCAGTTGGCCGACCTGCTGGAAGCACCCCCTGCATCCGCCGATGCAGTTCCACAGCCCGGCGAAGTCGGTGGCACGTCGCCGCCCCAACCTGCCCGGCACGGGGACCGCAGCACGGATCTCGTAGCGGCCGTGGCAGCCGACTCCACCGAGTCCGCGTTGTTCCTTCGCTTCGCGAGCGCCTCCAACGTGGACGACATGCTGCTCGAACAGATCGAAGCGGACATCGCAGCACTGGCAGAGGACTATGTCAGCAAGCCCGTGTCCGAGCTCTTCCACGACATCGGAATCCTTCGACGTGGTGTATTCGACCTGCTCCGAGGCCGTCAACATCCCTACCAGGCAAGCCATCTCTACTTGCAGGCCGGGCGCCTCTGCGGCCTGGCCGCCCACGCTGCTCTGGACCTCGGTCAGTACGCAGCTGCGGCCACGCAATCGCGAACGGCCTGGCGTTGCGCGGAGTCAGCCGGCCACAACGGTCTTCGAGCCTGGATTCGATCCGTCCAGTCGTTGATCGCCTACTGGCAGCAGGACCACTGCCAAGCCGCCGAGCTGGCGCGAGCCGGGCTGCCGTACGCGGACAGCGGGACGATCGCGGCCCGTTTGCTCAGCCTCGAAGCGCGGAGCACCGCCGCACTCGGCGACATGACGAGCGCGCTCCGAGCCGTGGAAGCTGCCGAAGCGGCGCGGAGCAGAGGAGCTACTGCGGATCTTCCGGGCGTGTTCACGTTCCCCGAGGCCAAGCAGTGGACCTACGCCGGCACCGCTCTCCTGGCCCTGGGCAGTCGACGCTACGTGAACCGCGCGATCGATGCCTCGTCCAGGGCCATCGCCCTGTACGAGTCCGCACCGCAGCAGGAGCGGTCCTCCGGTGACCTGCTGGCCGCCCGCCTTGACCTTGCCAACGCCCACCTCGCTCACGGCGACCTCGACGGGGTGCGGGAGAAGCTCTCGGCGGTGCTGGCTGTCGCACCGGACCGGCGGACGGCGAGCATCTCCACCCGCCTTCGGGCGCTGAGCGCCCGTCTTGCCGAGCCAGCCTATGCAGGCTCCCCGATCGTCCTGAGCCTCCGTGAGAATGTCAGAGAAGCCTGCTCTCGACCCGCACTCACGAACCCTCCGGAGCTGCCCCAGTGACGAGCAACAGCGCCCAGCAGGACGCCGCAGTCGCCGACGGAACTATCCTCGCGAGCAGTGCTTACGCCGACGGGCGCCACCTGGCCGCTCGCCAGTCGATCTACCAGTGGCAGCGGCCGCAGTACGATCTGCCCGGGATCGTTGTAGAGGAGCTGGCCGATATCAGCGGCACCGTCATCGATGTCGGTTGCGGCAACGGGAAGTTCGTCAACCGTCTGCACAGGGACAGGCCAGACCTTCAGGTCGTAGGGATGGACATCTCGGCAGGCATCCTCGCCGACGTCGCGAAGCCGGTTCTGGTGGCCGACGCTCAGGCCCTGCCCTTCGGCGATGACAGCATCGACGCCGTGCTGGCTCTGCACATGCTGTATCACGTGAGCGACATCGCGGCCACGATCGAGGGACTGGCCCGCGTCCTCCGGCCTGGTGGCGTGCTCATCGCCTCGACCAACAGCGACGCCGACAAGCAGGAGCTGGACCGGCTCTGGGCCAGGGCGGCAGGGGACGTCCTCGGGATTCCCGAGGGCCCGGCCCGGATCTCCCTCAGCTCCCGATTCTCCCTGGAGAAGGCCCCCGGCTACCTCGGTGCGGCGTTCGGGGGCATCAGAGTGCGGAAGCTGCCCGGTGTCATCGAGGTCACCGATCCTGCGCCGGTCGTCGCCCACCTGGCCTCCTACCAGTCATGGGCTGATCGGAGCGGCGTCCCGTTCCACGAGACCGTCAGCCGGGCAGCGGAGATCGTTGCCTCGGTGATCGCCACTGAGGGGACTTTCAAGATCTCCTGCCTCGGTGGCATCCTGACCTGTCGCCATTGAAGCAGGCATAAGGCACTCGCTCATGGCCGTGTGCAGGATTATCGGGACCGTGCCGAATGCCGATATTTCGTTTCGGGCGGGCTCGTGTGCGCGCACACGAGCCCGCCGTGATGAGTTTTCACATCACCCTGCGTAGGAAGTCGGTCAGGTCGACTTCCTACGCAGGGTGGGATGTCGTCGCCGCTTCGGCTTTGCTGAAGCGGCGACGGGTGGTGAGGTGTGGTTTCGGCGGCCCCGGCCAGAGCTGGCCGGGGCCGCCGAACGTTGCGGTTCCTGGGGCGGGCGGGTGGGTGAGCACATTCTGCTTTGTTTTGGGCGGGCCCGCGTCCTTGGATGCGGGCCCGCCCATTCTTGTATGTTCCATATTGGCCCGTATGAATTCTGCCCCTGCCGTGACGGTAATCGCGGCAGGGGCAGAGAATTCCACCATGCCTCTTGTGACCTGACCTGGGGAATTCGGGTCAGCGGGCGGCGGCGCGTTGGAGGGCGCTGGCGAGGAGGGCGAGGTCGGTGGGGCCGTTGCCGAGTTCGCGGACGGGCCGGCGGGCGGGCGGGGCGCCGAGCTGGAGCGGGTCTATGGCGACGACGGTGGGCCGCAGGGTGGCGGTGCGCGGGATGCGGCCGCTGATCCGGGCGGTCTGGAAGGCGCTGACCCCGCCGTCCGGGAGGCGGAGGTAGCCGCGGCCGGGGGTGTCCTCGGGCAGGGCGGCCGCGTCGCCGAGGTGGATCAGCAGGTCGGAGTCGGCCGGGTCGTCGGTGCGCAGGGCGATGCGGAGCAGCGCGGCCTCGTCGACCTCGCTGCCGGCGCTCTCCTCCGGCCGTCCGGTGGCGACGGCGAGGTGGACGCCGAGCGGCCCGCCGCGGCGGGCGACGGCGGCCAGCGCGCGGGCGAGCGGGCGGCCGACGGGGGAGGTGGGGGAGAGCAGCGCGTCGTAGTCGTCGACGACGACGACCAGCCGGGTGGGGGCGGGCGAGGGCCCGGTCGGCCGGGGGGCTTCCGCGCTGCGCGGCGGGATGATCCGGGGTGTGGTGGCCGCTCCGCCGCCGACGACGGCGGGCACCGGTACGGCGTCCGCCTCCTGCTCGTCCAGGCTCTGTGCGTCCAGGATGCGCGCGGCGTGCCAGGAGGCGAAGTCCAGTCCGTCGAACAGCCGCTCCCGCAGGGCGAGTTCGTCCTCCAGCGCCTCGGCGGCGAGCAGCGCGGCGCGCGGGTCGGCGGCGGCGTTGACCCGCCCGGTGACGTGCGGCAGCTCGGTGCAGCCGTCCAGCCCGTCCTGGCCGTCGGTGACGGCCCGGCCCTCGATGATCGTGACGGTCAGCCGTTCGGGCCGCTCGGAGACGGCGAGCGAGGCGACGAGGGTGCGCAGCAGTTCGGTCTTGCCGGAGCCGCGGGCGCCGCCGATCAGCAGGTGGGGGCCGCCCGGATCGGGGGAGGGGAGGGTGAGTTCGGGGTCGGCCAGGTCGAGTGTGCAGAGCTCGTCCCGGGTGGTGCCGAGCAGGGCGGTGGCGGCGCCGATGCCTCCGGCGTGGGCCTCCCAGCGGGCGGAGAGCTTGGCCGGGGTGACGGTGTCGAGCTGGAGCAGGTCGAGCAGCCGCAGCGCGTCGGGCAGGGGGCCGCGGGCGGCCGGGACGGCCTCGCGCAGCGGGGCGAGGACCCGGGCCAGCCGTTCGGCCCAGGCGTCGGAGACGGCGTCCAGCGAGACCTCGTGCAGGGTCTCCCGGCCGCGGGCGACCGGGCGGTCCAGGGAGAGCTGGGTGCCGACCTCGCCGGTGATCAGGGCGGTGGCGCCGAGGCCGCGGGGGAGCAGTTCGGGCTGTTCGGCGAGGCAGATCGGGAAGATGCCGACGGCCGGGCCCTGCCGGAGCAGCAGGTCGAGGGCCTGCCGGGCGGTCTCGGTGGCGGGGCGGCCGTCGACCACGACGACGGTGGCGCCGTGGCTGCCGAGGCCGCTGGGGCCGCTGAGCCGGGCGGTGAGCTCGGTGAGCCGGGCGGTGGCCTGTTCGTCGTCGAGGCCGATCAGCAGCCGGCAGTCCTGGCCGTCGACGGGCCGCAGGTGGGGCAGCCACAGGGCCCAGGCCCAGGTGTCGGCGCGGTCCTCGGCGGCGCGGGCCGGGTCGGCGTCGACGACGACGAGGCTCAGACCGGTTGGCGGGTGGAGGGCGGCGAGCTGGGCGACGACGGCGCGGGTGAGCGCGTCGAGGCGCTCGCGCGGGCCGCTGAGGCCGAGGCTGCCGGCGGTCTGGAGGTCGAGGGTGACGGGGACGGCGGGCAGCATGGTGCCGGGCGTGGTGCCGGGGCCGCCGGGGCGGTCGGCGGTGCCGAGGCGCAGGGTGAGGGCGTCGGGGTGGCCGGGGCCGCGTTCCCAGAGCCGGGGGCCGGGGCCGACGGCGTTGAGCAGCAGGGTGGCGAGGTCGGGCCAGCGTTCGCGCTGGGCGGCGGTCTGGCGGAGCCGTACCGCGGCGTGGTGGCGTTCGGCGTTCTCCTGGCCGGGCGGTTCGGCGGCGCGGCCGGGCAGCAGGGAGAACAGGCCGCGGCTGCGGCCTGGCGCGGGTTCGGGGGCGGCGGGCGGCTCGAACACGGGGGGTGCGGGCCGGCTGGGGCCGGGGGCGGCGAGTTGGAGGTGGCCGTGGCCGTCCGGCAGGGCGGCGCGGGTGGCCCCGGTGGCTTCGGCCGGGTCGGGGGCGGTCACCTGGAGGGTGGATTCGCCGATCCGCAGGACCGCGCCGGGTTCCAGTGGGACGGCGGCCTCCGGGGGGACGGGCGGGACGAGCCGGCCGTCCAGGGTGCTGCCGTTGGTGGAGCCGAGGTCGCGTACGGAGATCCGGCCGTCGTCGGCGAGGTGGAGGGAGAGGTGCAGCCTGGAGACGTCCGGGTCGTCGAGCGGGACGTCGGCCTCGGCGGAGCGGCCGACCCGGATCTCGCGGCCGTGCAGCCGGTGGACGCCGCCGGCGTCGGGGCCGCCGACGACCCGCAGTTCGGCGGCGGCGGGGGTGTCGTCGGGGTCGTCGGCGGTGGGGTCGGGTTCGTTCAGGCTGAGGACGGCGCCGTCGAGCAGCGGGGGGTGGCCGAGCAGGGTGTGCTCGTCGACGCGGTGCGCCCCGGCGTACAGGTGTACGTGGGTGGCGGCCCGCGGCCCGCGTACGCCCACGGCGCCCGCGAGCGCGCCCGCGATGGCGCCGAGTGCGGTGCCGACGGGCGCGGTGACCAGCACGTCCACGTAGGGAATGGCGGAGCCGGCGGCGGACGGGCCGCTGCGCGGTCGGAGGACGGTCAGCCGGATCTGCATCTCGCCCGCGGGTCCCTTCTGCTGATGTGAAGCCTGGTACCGCTCCCCGGTGCCCCGGGCACCGTTGGGCCACACGAGTGGCGAGTGTCCATCCTGCCATCCGTCGAGGACGGTCCGCGCACCGTACCGGATTTGACGATCTTGCGATCGCCGCTCCGCGGGGGGCGACGGAGGGTCAGGTCGACCGTCCTCGCACGGGGTCCCCGGGACCTTCCCTAGGGGATGTCCCCCAACCCTTCCCCGGACCGTGCGGATGGCCTACCGACGACCTCAAAATCCCGAACGGACACCGTTAGAGTGGCCGCAGACACGGGCCCGGCAGGCTCACCGCACCGGCGGAGGAGCGCCCCGCGCGGGCGGCACGGCGAGGAGTGCGACAGGTGCGGCCAGTCGGCAGCAAATATCTGCTGGAGGAGACCCTCGGACGGGGTGCGACCGGCACCGTCTGGCGCGGCGCGGTGCGCGAGGACGTCCAGGTGCCGGGCTGCGCGCCCGGGCAGCGGGTGGCGATCAAGGTGCTGCGCGAGGAGCTGGCCGCCGACCCCGACGTGGTGATGCGCTTCCTGCGCGAGCGCTCGCTGCTGCTGCGGCTGACCCACCCCAACATCGTCCGGGTCCGCGACCTGGTGGTCGAGGGCGAGCTGCTGGCCCTGGTGATGGACCTGGTGGAGGGCCCCGACCTGGCCCGCTACCTGCGTGCCAACGGCCCGTTCAGCCCGATCGCGGGCTCCCTGCTGATGGCCCAGGTCGCGGACGCGCTGGCGGCCAGCCACGCGGATGGGATCGTCCACCGCGACCTCAAGCCGGCCAACGTGCTGCTCGCCTCCACGGTGGTGGACGGCGCCGAGCGGATGCACCCGCTGCTGACCGACTTCGGGATCGCCCGGCTCGCCGACTCCCCGGGCGTCACCCGCACCCACGAGTTCGTCGGCACCCCCGCCTACGTGGCGCCGGAGTCCGCCGAGGGCCGTCCGCAGACCTCCGCGGTGGACGTGTACGGCGCCGGGATCATGCTGTACGAGCTGGTCACCGGCCGCCAGCCGTTCCAGGGCGACAGCGCGCTCGCCGTGCTCCAGGCCCACCTGGCCCAGGAGCCGCAGCGGCCCAGCACCATGCCGGAGCCGCTCTGGACGGTGATCGAGCGCTGCCTGCGCAAGGACCCGGCCCAGCGGCCGGGCGCCACCTCGCTGGCCCACGCGCTGCGGGTGGTCGCGGCGGGTGTCGGGGTGCACGCCTCCCCGGCGGCGGTGGACGAGGCGCTGGCGGTCGGCGCCCTGCTGCTGCCGGACCCGCAGCCGACGGCCGTCCCCTCCAACCTGCCGCCGATGCCGTCCGCGACGCGGCCGGGAGCCGTGGCCGCGGGTGGCGCGGCGCCGGGCACCGAGGACCGCACCCAGGTGCTGCCGCCGGCCCCGGGCGGGC
>NZ_JBEZUT010000277.1:2402-11752 GCF_040636595.1 Kitasatospora sp. NPDC036755 | reverse complement strand
GCTGCTCCGGCGCGGCGGGCGGGGCGGGCGGGGCGGGCGGGGCGGGCGGGGCGGGCGGGGCGGACAGCTCCCAGCTGATCCAGGTGCCGGCCCAGTGCGGCGGGAAGGAGCCGGCGTTGGTCCACACCACCCGGTCCCGGTCGGCCCGCTCCACCCGCAGCCGGAACGGTTCCGGGGCGTCGGGGAACTCGAACAGCAGGACGTCGCCGTCCCGGTCCGCACCGGTGGTCCACCAGGAGGTCAGCCCGTCGTGCGTGGTGAGCGCGGCGAGCACCACGGCCCGGGGCGCGGCGATGTCGAGTTGGAGGGCGATCTCGGGCATGGGGTCCGCCTTTCGGTGACCGCTCAGCCCCCGCCGGGGGCTACGGCCCACCATGGCACGACCCCCGGGCCCGCGCGCCTCGGAGGGCGCGGGCCCGGGGGTCGTCCGCCGTGTCCGCCGGGTCCGGTCAGCCGCCGCTGCCGTAGCTGGTGTTCGCGCAGATGTCGTCGTCCGCCGAGCGGGCGTCGTTGGTGATGCTGGTGGGCAGCGGCTGCGGGGGCGCCTGGACCCCCGGCGTGGTCGGCGCGACGCTGCCGGCGGGCGCGCCGGCCGTCATCCCCATCGCGGCCGCGAAGTCCTGGCCGGTGATCACCGAGATGCCCCGCGCGCCGCTGGACTCCAGGGAGGCCCCCGGGAACAGCGCGGCGACCTTCTCGGCGTTCGCCTTCTGCCCGGAGCCGTACTCGATCGTGGTGGTCTTGTACTTGGTGCTCGCCGCCTGGCCCGCCGTGCTGGCGGTGAACTTGGCGCCCTTCAGCTGCTCGGTCGCCTTGCCCGCCAGGCCGTTGAAGAGGGTCCCGTTGTAGACCGCCACTCTGATCGCGGAGTTGCCGGTGTCCCCGGCGGGGGCGGCCGGGGTCGTGGGCGCGGGCGGCTGCGCGGGCGCGGTGGCGCCGGGGGCCGGCTCGTCCGGCTGCTGGCCGGTGGCGTTCTGGCCGTCGATGGTCTGGTCGGCCTTGAGGGTGTCCCAGAGCTTGTTGGCGTCCGCCTGGACCAGGTCGATGTTCTTGTCCTGCGTCCGGTAGCGCCAGGGCGCCGTCACGAACTTGAGGTCGTGCATGTCGATGTTCTTGAGCGACAGGCCGAAGGAGAGCAGCTTGTCCGCCGAGTCCAGGCCCGGGTCGACGGTCAGCGACTTGGTCGCGGCGTCGGCCAGCGGGAGAAGGGTGGTGGGGTTCATCCCGTCCTTCTTGATCTTGCTGGCGAGCGAGCTCAGGAACGCCTGCTGGCGCATCATCCGGCCGATGTCCGAACCGTCGCCGATGCCGTGCCGCAGCCGGACGTAGTCGAGCGCCTGCTGGCCCTCCACGGTCTGCTTGCCCTGCGGGAGGACGAGGTCGCCCTTCTTCTTCAGGTTCGGGTTGATGTCCCCCTCGTAGATGGCCTTCGGCAGGCAGATGTCCACGCCGTTCACGGCCTTGGTCATCGACGCGAAGCCGTTGAAGTCGACCACCAGGGTGTGGTCGACCCGGATGCCGGTGAGCTTCTCCACGGTGTTCTGGGTGCAGGCCGGGTTGCCGTCGTCGCTGCCGCCGGTCGAGAAGGCCGCGTTGAACAGGTCGGTGTTCCCGCCCTTGGTCCACTTGCCGTTGGGCAGCTTGCAGGACGGCATCTGGACCATGGCGTTGCGCGGTATCGAGATGCCCACGGCGTGCTTGTGGTCGGCGTAGACGTGCAGCAGGATCGTGGTGTCGGAGCGGGCGCCGCCGTCCTCGCCGCCGCCGAGGTCGGAGTTGTTCTTGCCCCGGCTGTCGGAACCGATCAGCAGAACGTTGACCGGCTTGTTGCCGTCCGCGTCGGCCTGGGCCTCCGGGGGGCGGTTGCGGGCTATCGCGTCGGCGTCGAAGGACTTGATGTTGGCGTTCAGCTTGAGGTAGATCGCGCCGCCGACGCCGGCGATGACCACCAGCACGCCCGCCGTCGACCAGGCGACGATCTTCTTCACGTTCTTCTTGGGCTTGGCGCTCTTGCGCGCCGCCGCCCGCCCGCCCGACGCTGCCGCCGACGCCGTCGTCGTCTTCCCGCCCGCGCCGCCGCCCTTGCCCTGGGCGGCGCGGCGGGCCTCCGCCCGGCCGCCGGCACGCGGGGAGGGCACGGAGCCCGCGGCGTCCTCCGTCGCGGGCACGCCCTCGCCCCGAGCCGGGCTCTCGCCCCTCCGACCTGACATGCGCGTACCTTTCACCGACGGAAGCGACGCCCCTGACGATCCGGCGCACCGCACACAGAGAGACGGTCCGGACCGTTCCCAGGTTGCACATACGACCGTCACCACTACCGACGATCGTGGCTTCCGATCATATTTAGGCCCGACGTGATCACCGACCCTCGGCCCCTCGGACAACCCCGCCGACCGGCGGACAACATCCCCGCAGAACAGTCGAAAACGCCCGATTCCGACGTGACCCATGCCACGTCACCGCTTCGCGCCGACATCGAAATCCAGCCACCGGCACGGTCCGTGGGGACGCGGCGGCGCCGCAGCCGCCCTCCTGGGCGGTGCCGCGCGCGACCGGCTCCCGAACGGCCCGCCGGCCCGCCGACCGGCCGGCCCGGGCACCGCAGCGCCTTTGCGGACAACGGAGTTGGGCACCCGGGACGCGCGGGGAACGCGTGGGGAACGCGTGGGGAACGCGCGGGGCGCCTCGCGCGGCTCCGGCCCGCGGGACGACCGCGCCCGGGAAACGGCGGAGGCCGGATCGGAGAACTCCCGATCCGGCCTCGTCGCGGTGGGCCACCAGGGGCTCGAACCCTGAACCTACGGATTAAAAGTCCGCAGCTCTGCCAATTGAGCTAGTGGCCCGCGGCCCTGGCGCACCCGGGGTGCCGGGTGGAAGGACCACGGCGATCCTACCCGGTGGGCCCCAGGGCTCCGCCAGTGGATTGCGCGGGCGTGCCGGGGTTGTGGAGCGGGTCTTGAGGCGGGGTGTAGTGGGCCGCGCGGACACGGCGGAGCCAGGCCTCGACGGGGCGCTGGTCGGGGGCGGCGGGCAGCACGCCGGGGCCGGCGAGGCGCTCGGCGGCCCCGGCCAGCAGATCCTCCGCGAGGGTGGGGCGGTCGGCGATGCGTTCGCCGAGTTCGCGGATGCGTTCGGGGTCGCGCAGCCGGATCGGGTTGCGGCCGGTCTCGTGCAGGAGGACCGCCTGCTCGACCAGCCGGACCAGGTGCCGGGCATGCTTGGCGGCCCGGCGGCGGGTGGCCGGGTCGGTGGTGTCGCGGGCCAGCAGCTTGCGGAACTGCTGCTCGGCGTAGCCGAGATAGGCCTTCCGCACGGCCGGCGCGCTGAGGAACGAGGAGCGCAGACCGACCAGTTCGTCACCGAGCGGGGTGCGGACCTCGTACAGCCCGTCCGGCAGCCAGACCAGCTCGGAGGCGGTCGGGTTGCAGTTCAGCGCCAGCCGGCACCACTTGGCGGCCTCGTGCAGGGTGAGGTCGGGCGCGGTGGTGACGTGGGACTCGGCCGGGCGGCTCAGGCCGTGCAACTCCTCGGTGGGGACGGCGAACAGGCCGAGCCGGTCGAGGTCGGAGCCGGCGTGGGCGAGGCCGTACGCGGTGGAGCCGACGATGCCCGAGAGCAGCACCGTGCCGGGCGCGGCGGCAATGGTGGCGGGGACGGCGGACATCGACGGACTCCTCCCGGACAGACGGGCAGACGGACGGGCAGACCCGCAGACGGACAGACGGACGGACGGGCCCGCGGGCGCCGCGTCCTCGTCCGGGCATCCTCCCCGGAGCGGGCCGCGCCGGGCGAGCGAATTCCGGGCCGGGGCCGGGCACGATCCCGCCGAGCTCGTCCGGCTGCCCTTCGTCCCGCTCGACGACGCCCTGCGGGAGGCCGCGGCCCGCACCGAGGCCTTCGTCCGGGACGAACCGGGCGACGCCCGCGGCTTCGGCCTCGACTCGCCGAAGAGCCGGGCCCCGAAGACCGCGGCCCTGCGGGTGGCCGGCGCACGTGTCCCCGGCCGGTCCGCCGGGTAGCGTACGAGCCATGTCGACCACCCCCACCGAACAGGTCCTGATCGTCACCGGCGCGAGCCGCGGCATCGGCGCCGCCACCGCCCTGCTGGCCGCCCGCCGCGGCCACCGGGTCTGCGTCAACTACCGTACGGACGAGGCCGCGGCGGCGGCCGTCGTGGACGCGATCCGGGCGGAGGGCGGTACCGCCCTCGCGGTCCGCGCCGATGTCAGCCGCACCGCCGAGGTGGAGCGGCTGTTCACCACCGTGGACGGTGAACTCGGCCCGCTCACCGGGCTGGTGAACAACGCCGGCACGCTGGAGAAGCAGTGCCGGCTGGAGGAGATCGACGAGGACCGGCTGAACCGGATCTGGGCCGCCAACATCACCGGCCCGTTCCTGTGCGCGGCCCAGGCCGTGCGCCGGATGTCCACCCGGCACGGCGGGCGCGGCGGCGCCATCGTCAACGTCGGCTCGGCCGCCTCCCGGATCGGCTCGCCGAACGAGTACGTCGACTACGCGGCCGCCAAGGGCGCGGTGGACTCGATGACCCGCGGCCTCGCCCTGGAGGTCGCCGCCGAGGGCATCCGGGTCAACACGGTGCGGCCGGGGCTGATCCACACCGGCATCCACGCGCTCGGCGGCGAGCCCGGCCGGGTCGACCGGGTCGCGCCCGGCCTGCCGATGGGGCGCGGCGGGCAGCCGGAGGAGGTCGCCGAGGCGATCCTCTTCCTGCTCTCCCCGGCGGCCTCGTACACCACGGGCGCGTTCCTGGAGGTCTCGGGCGGTCGCTGAACGGCGGTCGCTGAGCGGCGGTCGCTGAGCGGCGGTCGCTGAACGGCGGGTTCCGCACCGGCGGCGACCGGTTCCGGACGGTGTCGTCCCGCCGGGAACGCGGCCTCGCACTTCTCCTTCCGCCCGCCTGCCCCCGCCCGTACGGTGGTGGCCATGACCGACGCCTTCATCGACATCCCCGGTGTGCGCAACTTCCGTGACGCGGGCGGGATCGGCGCCCTCCGCCGGGGCGTGCTGTACCGCTCCGGGTCCTTCCACACCCTGACCGAGGAGGGCGCCCGGCGGCTGGAGGAGCTCGGCCTGCGGACGGTCTTCGACCTGCGCAGCGCGTTCGAGCTGGAGACCTGGCCGGACCAGCGGCACGGCCTCGGCCACGAGACCCTCGGCCTGCCGACCCTGCCCCCGCACCCCAGGGACGGCGACCGGCCCTGGCCCGAGGACCAGACCGCCCTCTACCCCTTCATGGCCTCGACGGCAGGCCCCTCGCTGGCCGCCGTGGTCCGCCGCCTCGCCGCACCGGACGCGCTGGCCGCCGTCGTGCACTGTGCCGTCGGCAAGGACCGCACCGGGCTCACCATCGCCGTCCTCCAGTCCCTGCTGGGCGCCTCCGAGGCCGAGATCACCGCCGACTTCCTGCTCTCCAACATCGGCCTCGGCCTCGACAGGGGCCCCACCCCGTACATCGACGAGACCGGCACCGAGCGCCTCTCCCGCCCGGTCGGCGCCGAGCTCCTGGTCTCCTCGCTGGCCTGGATCCACGACCGGCACGGCTCGATCCCCGAGTACCTCCGCCACCACGGCACGACGGACGCCGAGCTCGACGCCGCCCGCGCCAACCTCTCCGCCTGACCGGCCCTCAGCCCTCCTGCCGCTCGAAGCGCCACCACTGCTCCGGGGTGTCGACGTCCTCGCGCTGGTGGACGTCGGCCTCCGAAGTGTCGCCGGCCGTCAGGGGCTTGCCGCTGACGAAGCTGGTGACGGTGTAGGTGCCCGGGGCGTCGACGTGGGCCTCCAGCAGCCACTCCTGGGCGCCGAAGGCGTTGGCCGACCACTGCTGGATCCGGACGCCGTCCTCCGTCGAGGCGCCGGTGACGTCCAGGCGCTTCCCGCTGCCGACGTTCTCGATGTGGAACAGCGCGCCGCCCGGGTGGACGGCGGTGAGGCGCCAGAGCCGGGCGTCGCCGCCGTCGTCCGCGCCGAGGACGATCCGGGCGCCGCTGCGCCGGGAGGCGTCGGCGACCCGCAGCAGCAGGCCGCTGCCGACGTTGCGGACGAGGTAGGTGCCGTCGGTGATCGCGGAGTCTGTCACGGTCGCAGTCTGCCACCGGGCACCGACAGTGCCCGCCCGGCCCGACGGGCCCGCCGAACGGCCCCCGCGGGCCGGGACGGCGGAGGAGTTTCCGCCGGACCGGCCCGGCCCCCTATGCTGCGGCGAATGTCCACCGAGCAGATACCGCCGCACCGTCAACAACCCACCTTCACCGAAGCCGTGGCCGCCCTGGAGGCCGCGGTCGCGGCCGGGGACGACGACACGTTCGGGCCCGCCCTCGGGCTGGTCGGCGGGCTGTTCGGCGCGGCCGGTCCGGCGGAGCGGGTGGCGGCCGGGCCCCGGCTGGCCGCGCTGCTGCCGGACTCGCCGCCGTTCCCCCGCGCGCACCTGGCGATGGTGGTGGGCGCCTGCGTGGAGCACGGGGCCGACCCGGTCGCCTGCTCCGGCCCGGTGCTGGCCGGCCTGCGCGGGGCGCTGACCGGCGCGCAGCTGCTGGTGCGGCGCTGGGTCTCCACCGGCGGCGGCCCGCTGCCCAGCGCGGAGGACGACGATCCGGCCGAGGCGCACGAGCGGATCGCCGACCCGGCGCACCTGGACGAGTGGAACGCGCACCTGGCCGTGGTCGCCTGGTGGACGCTGCACCTGTGGCAGCAGGCGGCCTGGGCGGTGTACGCGCACCCGGAGGTCCGGGCCGAGGCCCGCGCCTCGGGCGTGACCGAGGTGATCCTGGAACTGTTCGACCGCTACGAGGGCGAGCAGCACGACTTCAAGGGCCTGGTCCACCTGGCGCTGATGCTCGACGACGAGCCGCTACTGGTGCTCGACCGCCCCACCGGCACCGGCTACCTGCTGCGGATGAGCGGCCTGAGCGACACCTTCCAGCTGCACACCCTGCTCGCCGACGTGCTGATCGGCGGCGGCCACCTGCCCGGCACCCCGCAGGACCGGGAGGTGGTGGCGCTGGCCCGGACGGCGTTCCTGGACGGCCGCCGGGTGATCGCCACCGGCGCCTTCAACCTGGTCGCGCCGGACGGCTCCTGGATCTGGAACGAGGGGACGCCGAGCGACGTCCCGGTGGTGGACGGCGTGCGCACCCTGGTGCTGGAGCCGTTGCCGTACGAGCGGAGCTGGTCGGCCGGGCGGTTCATCCAGGAGGTCCCGGGCGATCTGCGGCTGGAGCGGGTGCTGGACCCGGCGGAGGCCGCCCGCCGGCTGGCCGCCACCGTGCCGGGGCAGACGCCCGCCGAGGCGTTCCGGTAGCGGCGGCCCCCGGGCGGCCCGGCCCGTTCACCGGGTTATGGTCGGAAGCCGGAACAGCCCTCTACGAGTGGAGTCGACGATGGCGAAGGTCCCGAACGTGCTCGTGGCGGCCGCGCCCGCCGCACTGACCGCGGCGAGCGGTCTGGTCGGCGGTTACGGTGTCGCCCGCTGGAGCGGCCGGCGCGAACTGGGCGGCGCGGTGCTGGCGGTGGCCGGCGCCGGGGCGGCCGCGCAGTGGCACCGGAGCTCGGGAGCGGGCACCGCGGCGGCGCTGACCGGCCTGTACGTGGCGGCCTTCGGCGGCTCCCACCCGCTGGCCAAGCGGATCGGCGCCTGGCCGTCCGTCCTGGCCGTGACCGGAGTGGTCGCCGCGGCCTCCACGGCCGCGACGGCGCTCTCCGCCCGCCGGAAGTGACCGGCTTCCGAAAGTGACCGGCCGCCGGACGTGACCGGCCGCCGGACGATCACCCCGCGGTGAACCGGGCCTCGAAGGCGGCCCGGTTCGCCGAGACCGGCGAGCGGTCCCAGACCGCGAACACCACCCGCTCGAAGGCCGCCCCGTACCGGGCCAGCGCCCCCTCGAAGGCCTCGGCGACCTGCGCCGGGTCGTTGCGGAACACCCCGCAGCCCCAGGCGCCGAGCACCAGCGTGCGCACCTCGTGCCGGGCGGCCGCCGCGAGCACCCGCACGGCCCGCTCGGCGAGCACGCCCCGGACGTCCGAACCGGGCGAACGCTGTTCCAGCTGACCGGCGTTGGGCGCCGGCGAGGTCAGGAAGGTGACCGGGTACGGCCGTGCCAGCAGCTCGCCGCGCCCGCCCCGGATCACCGGCACCGCGGGCGAGACGATCACCCGGTGGCTGTACCGGAGGTCGGTGGACGCCCGGTGCGCCTCGTAGTAGTCCGGTGCCTCCAGCAGGCAGCTGTACAGCAGCGCG
Organism: Kitasatospora sp. NPDC036755; assembly: GCF_040636595.1. Lineage (NCBI taxonomy): Bacteria > Bacillati > Actinomycetota > Actinomycetes > Kitasatosporales > Streptomycetaceae > Kitasatospora > Kitasatospora sp. NPDC036755. The sequence goes on along the minus strand of NZ_JBEZUT010000277.1, from coordinate 3,495 downwards.
CTGCGGCACAGGTCCTCCTCCTGGGCCCGGGCACCGCGCAGGTACCCGCCGCCGGGGTTGCGCGCGGAGGCGAAGTTCAGCACCCCGACCGGCCCCGCCCCGGCCTCGACCAGCCGGCGGGCGGCCTGGATGCTCCCCTCGGCCGTCACCTCGATCCGCCCGGACGCCGGGCCCGGCCCGTCGGCCCCCGCCGCCAGCAGCGCGTCCAGCCCGTCCGGCGCGTACGACACCGTGCCGGCCTTCGCCGCCGCCAACTCCTCGCCCACCCGTACGAGTTCGCCCCCGTCCGTCCGGTAGCTCCCCCGTGCGGCGATCTCCTCGTTCACCCGTGCCACGTCGTGCAGTCTGCTGCTCATGGCCGCGACGCTACGGGACTGTCGCGCCCGCGCGCCACAGGTTATTCTCACCTACAGAACAACACCTCCGGGGCACGGCGAGGTGGCTGTCGGGGGGTGTCGGGGGAACGCGAAGGGCCCGCTCCGGGGACGGAGCGGGCCCTTCACACGTTCAGCCCGGCCGGCGGTCGACTACCGCCGGTGCGGCGTCAGTTCTTCCAGCGCGGCTTGCGGTCGTCGCGGTCGAAGCCACCGGAGCGGCGGTCGTCGCGGTCACGGCCGGCACCGAAGCCACCGCGGTCACGGTTGAAGCCACCGCGGTCGGCCTGCGGACGGCCGCCGGAGCGGTGGTCGTCACGGCGCGAGAACGGACGGCTGCTGCTGCCGCCGCGCTCGTCGCGGTCACGGCCGAAGGCCGGGCGGTCGCCGAAGGAGCGGGCCGGACGGTCGCCGAAGGAACGGCCGCCGCGGTCGTCGCGGTCACGGTTGAAGCCACCGCGGTCGCCGCCACGGTCACGGTCGAAGCCACCCGAACGACGGTCGTCACGGTCACGGCCGCCACCGAAGCCACCGCGGTCACGGTTGAAGCCACCGCGGTCGCCGCCACGGTCACGGTCGAAGCCACCCGAACGACGGTCGTCACGGTCACGGCCACCACCGAAACCACCGCGGTCACGGTTGAAGCCACCGCGGTCGCCGCCACGGTCACGGTCGAAGCCACCCGAACGACGGTCGTCACGGTCACGGCCACCACCGAA
>NZ_JBEZUT010000277.1:0-2304 GCF_040636595.1 Kitasatospora sp. NPDC036755 | reverse complement strand
ACACCACCGGAGCGGCGGTCGTCGCGGTCACGGCCACCACCGAAGCCGCCCGAACGACGGTCGTCACGGTCGCGGTCGCGGTCCCGGCCGAAGGCCGGACGCTCGGTGCGGGCCTCGCGGTACGACGGGGTGCGCTCCTCGGTCTGCGCCGCGGCCGCGGGGGCCTCGGCGCCGGCCGGAGCGGCCTCGGTCGACTCGCCGGCCTCGGCCTCGGCGGCCGGGGCCTCGTCCTCGATGCCCAGCTCGGCCCGCTCGCGCGCCGCACGGGCGGCCAGGCGGTCGGCCTCCTCGCGGAGCTCGGTGGTGCGGCGCTGCGCGCGCTCCAGCTGGCGGGTCATGTCGGCGAGCTCGCGCTCGGCGGCACCGGCGATGTTGGCGGCGCTCTCGGCCTGGACCTCGGTCAGCGAACGGGCGCCGGTGATCTTGGCGACCTCGGCGTCGAAGGCGTGGTCCAGGATGTGGCGGCTGGCGTCGACGCCCGCGTCCTCCATCAGGCGGAAGACGCCGCGGCGCTGGTGCGGCAGCACCAGGGTGACGACGGCGCCGGAGCGGCCGGCGCGGGCGGTGCGGCCCGAGCGGTGGAGGTAGTCCTTGTGGTCGCCGGCCGGGTCCACGTTCAGGACCAGGTCGATGCCGTCGACGTGGATGCCTCGGGCGGCCACGTCGGTGGCGACGACGACGTTGGTGTAGCCGTCCTTGAAGTCGCCGAGGACGCGGGTGCGGGCGCCCTGGGTCATGCCGCCGTGCAGCGCGTCGGCCTTCACGCCGGCCTCGATCAGCTGCTCGGCGACGCGGTCGGCGCCCATCTGGGTGCGGACGAAGATGATCGTGCGGCCCTTGCGGGCGGCGATCGCGTTGGTGATCGGCGCCTTGTCCTTGGGCTTCACCACGAGGATGTGGTGGGTCATGGTGGTGACGGCACCGGCCGACGGGTCGACCTCGTGGGTGACCGGGCTCTTCAGGTAGCGCTTCACCAGGGTGTCGATCTCGTTCTCCAGGGTGGCGGAGAACAGCAGGCGCTGGCCGCCGGCCGGCACCTGGTCGAGGATCTCGGTGACCTCGGGCAGGAAGCCCATGTCGGCCATCTGGTCGGCCTCGTCGAGCACCACGGTGCGGACGTCGTCCAGCTTGGCGGAGCCGCGGTTCAGCAGGTCGCGCAGACGGCCCGGGGTGGCGACGAGGATGTCGACGCCGCGCTCCAGCGCGTAGATCTGGTTCGACATCGAGGTACCGCCGCAGACGACCTTGAGGCGCAGGCCGAGCACCGAGCCGAACGGCTCCAGGGCGTCGGCGACCTGCATGGCCAGCTCGCGGGTCGGGACCAGGATCAGGCCGCGCGGGTGCTTCGGCTTGGTGCGCTCGCCGTCGGCGAGGCGGGTCAGCAGCGGCAGGCCGAAGCTGAGGGTCTTGCCGGAGCCGGTGCGGCCGCGGCCCAGCACGTCCTTGCCGGCCAGGGCGTCCGGGATGGTCGCGGCCTGGATCGGGAACGGGGTGGTGACACCGCGCTTGGCGAGGGCGCGGACGACGTCGTCGTGCAGGCCCAGGTCGCCGAAGGTGATGGTGGGCTCGGCGGCCGCCTCCTCGGTGGCCTCCACGGCCTCGGCGATCACCTCGTCCGCGGCGGTGTCGAGGGTGTCGTTGGAGTCGGTGACATCGGCGGCGGCCTCGTTCGCGGGCATGGCGAAGCGGGCGTCGTCAACGAGAGACATGCAAAACCTTCCGGAAGTGGCACGCGCCAAAGTCCGGGGTTCTGTTTCACAACCGCCTCTATGCGGTCAGCCACGGATCGCCGGAACGCGCCAAGGGCGCCAGATGGGAGTAGGGCGCCAGTCAAATGGATCAAACGAACGATCTACCACCATAGACGAGCCTGGGGATCCGAGGCAAATGCCCTGCTCAATCCGCTAGTGCCCGGCGGCGCGCGGGCTCGGGGCCGAGGAACCGGAACTACCGGAGGTCGGGTCCGGGACGGGCGGGACGGTCGCGGCGGGCGAGCTGTGCTCGGGAGCGGGGGTGCCGGACGGCCGGCCGCTCGGGGTCGCCGAGGGCGTCCCGGCGGAACCGCCGCCGGAGCGGCCCTCACCGGTGCCGCCGGTCCCGGCCGCGCCGCCGGACCCGCCCGGGCCACCGCCCTGGTGCGGCACGGGACTTGTGTTCACGCCGCCCGCCGAACCGCCGCCCGGACCGCCGTCGGGGGCACCCGCCCCCGGCACCGGGACCACCCCGGCCGCCGCGCCGTTCGCGCCCGGCGCCGTGTCGCCGGGCCCCGTCGAGACCACGACGGCGAGGTGATCGCCGACCTCA
>NZ_JBEZUT010000276.1:0-11764 GCF_040636595.1 Kitasatospora sp. NPDC036755 | reverse complement strand
TCGCCAATGCTCCGCAGTGGCTCCCTCCTCCGCCTTGCGATGCACGCACCCCAACGCCGCACGCTGATCCGACGCCAATTGTCAGACACGCCCTAATCCGGCTGGTCGGTGTGGTCCGCCGTCGCCGCCACGATCAGCTCGCCGACCAGCCGGCCGGCCGCCGTCCGCTGTTCGGCGGGCAGGGCGTCGTCGGTGACCAGGACGTCCAGTTCGTCCAGCTCGGCGAAGGAGGCCAGGCCGACCGCGTTCCACTTGGTGTGGTCGGCGACCACGACCACCCGGCGGGCCGACCGGAGGAAGGTGCGGTTGGTCTCCGCCTCGGCCAGGTTGGGGGTGGTCAGCCCGGCCTCGGGGGAGAGGCCGTGGCAGCCCAGGATCAGCAGGTTGACGTGCAGGGAGCGGATCGCCTGGTCGGCCACCGGCCCGACCAGGGCGTCCGAGGGGGTCCGTACGCCGCCGGTGCGGATCACCGTGGCGGTGGCCGGGGTGCCGTCCTCGGCGGGCTCCTCCAGCAGCTCGGCGATCCGCAGCGAGTTGGTCACCACGGTGAGGCCCTCGACGGCGCGCAGGTGCCGGGCGACCGCGAAGGTGGTCGTCCCGCCGGCCAGCCCGACGGCCGAGCCGGGCGGCACCAGGGCCGCGGCGGCCCTGGCGATCGCCTCCTTGGCGGGCAGTTCCCAGTGCGCCTTGGTCTCGAACCCGGGCTCGCCGGTGGCCGGCGCCTCGACCCGGACCGCGCCGCCGTGCACCTTGTGCACCAGGCCGCGGCGGGCCAGCGCGTCCAGGTCGCGCCGGACGGTCATGTCGGAGACCCCGAGGTCGCGGACCAGCTCGGTGACCCGGACCCCGCCGCGTGCGCGGACCTGTTCCAGGATCAGCACCCTGCGCTGTCCGGCGAGCGGTTGGGCGGCGAGCGGTCGGGCGCTGTCGGCCATCGGGAAGCCTCCTTCGACCACGTGACGGCGAGTGGTCATGGTGGATAATGTTTGAGATTGTAGCTTTCTGTTGATTCTCTCATGTTCAATGGCTTCGCTCGGAGCTTCATTCGGAGCGTCACTCGGAGGAAGAAGGGCCATGCCCGGGACGTCCCTGACCCAGCCCCCCACCGTCAGGACCGTGACCACCCTCGCGGACGGTCGCCAGCTGATCTACTACGACAGCGGCGCCGCCGCCCCGCGGCGCGCGGTGGACGAACGGCCGCTCGACCCGCAGGCCCCCGGCTCCGAGGTCCGGCTGGACCCGGCCACCGGGGACTGGGTGACCATCGCGGCCCACCGCCAGGCGCGCATCTACCGGCCGCCGGCCGAGGAGTGCCCGCTCTGCCCGTCCCGGGACGGGCGGCTGAGCGAGATCCCGGCCGACGACTACCAGGTGGCCGTCTTCGAGAACCGCTTCCCCTCGCTGGCCGGTCCGCCCGGGGAGCCCGTCCTGGCGGCCGACGGCCTGTGGACCAGCGGCCCCGGCGCCGGGCGCTGCGAGGTGGTCTGCTTCACCGCCGACCACGAGGCCTCCTTCGCCGACCTCACCCCCGAGCGCGCCCGGCTGGTCCTGGACGCCTGGACCGACCGCACCGCCGAACTCTCCGCGCTGCCCGGCGTGCGGCAGGTCTACTGCTTCGAGAACCGGGGCGCCGAGATCGGCGTCACCCTCGCCCACCCGCACGGCCAGATCTACGCCCTGCCCTTCGCCGCCCCGCGCACCGCCCGGATGGCCGCCCGAGCCGCCGACCACCGCGCGGCCACCGGCCGCAACCTCTTCGACGACCTGCTCGCGGCCGAACGCTCCCACGGGGAACGCGTCGTGCTCGCCGGGGCGCACTGGACGGCCTTCGTCCCCTTCGCCGCCCGCTGGCCGTACGAGGTGCACCTCTACCCGCACCGGCGGGTGCCCGACCTGGCCGCGCTGGACGCCGAGCAGCGGGACGAACTCCCCGCGCTCTACCTGGAGTTGCTGCGCCGCTTCGACCGGCTCTTCGGGGCGGGGCCGGGGCCCGGCGCCGCCCGCACCCCGTACATCTCCGCCTGGCACCAGGCCCCCGCCGGGCAGCGGGACGAACTCGCCCTGCACCTGGAGCTGTTCACCATCCGCCGCACCGCGGACAAACTGAAGTACCTGGCCGGCGTGGAGTCCGGCATGGACGCCTTCGTCAACGACGTCAGCCCCGAGGACGCGGCCCGCCGGCTGCGGGAGGTCGCCGGAGCATGAGTACCTTCGAGCAGTTGTACGGCGGCGCGTCCGAGGGGGAGTGGGCGGCCCCGGGCCGGGTGAACCTGATCGGTGAACACACCGACTACAACCTGGGGTTCGTCCTGCCGATCGCCCTGCCGCAGACCGTCCGGGCGCAGGCCGCCCGCCGGACGGACGGGCTGTTGCGGCTCTGGTCGGCCCAGGGTGGCGGGGCGGTCGTCGAGCTCCGGGTCGACGACCTCGCCCCCGGCTCGGTGCCCGGCTGGGCCGGCTACCCCGCCGGGGTGGTGTGGGCGCTGCGCGAGGCCGGGCACCCGGTCGGCGGGGCGGACCTCCGGCTGGACAGCGACGTGCCCAGCGGCGCCGGGCTCTCCTCCTCCGCCGCGCTGGAGTGCGTCCTCGCCGCCGTCTACAACGACCTGTACGGGCTGGGGCTCCCGGCGGCGGAGCTGGCGGTGCTGGCCCAGCGGGCGGAGAACGCCTTCGTGGGCGTCCCCTGCGGGATCATGGACCAGATGGCCTCGATGTGCTGCCGCCCGGGCGCCGCCCTCTTCCTGGACAGCCGCGATCTGACGGTACGTCAGGTGCCGGTCGACCTCGCGGGCGCGGGCCTCGCCCTGCTGGTCCTGGACACCCGGGTGAAGCACGACCTCGGCGACGGCGCCTACGCCGCGCTGCGGGCCGGCTGCGAACGGGCCGCCGCCCTGCTCGGGCTGCCCGCGCTCCGCTCGCTCCGGCCCTCGGAGCTGGCCGACGCGCTCGGCCGGCTCCCCTCGGAGCTCGTGCCGCTGGTGCGCCACGTGGTCACCGAGAACGCCCGGGTGGAGGCGGCCGTCGCCCTCCTGGACGCCGGGGACCTCGCCGCGCTCGGCCCGATCCTCACCGCCGGGCACGCCTCGCTGCGCGACGACTACCGGGTCTCCTGCCCGGAGACCGACCTCGCCGTGGAGGCCGCCCTGGCCGCCGGCGCCCACGGCGCGAGGATGACCGGCGGCGGCTTCGGCGGCTCGGTCATCGCCCTGGTGGACGCGGACGCGGTCGGGCACGTGGCCGCCGAGGTCACCGCCGCGTTCCGCGGGGCCGGGTACGCCGAGCCGCGCACCCTCACCGCGGTGCCGGCCGAGGGGGCGCACCGGCTCGGGTGAGCCGGGCCCCGGCCGCCGGTCGGCGGGCCGGCGGGTGGGCCGGCTAGCGGGCCGGCGGGTGGGTGCACCCGTCAGCTCGCGGGCCCGGCCGGCCCGGCCAGGGTGGTGTCCAGCCAGTCGAAGACCACCTGGTGGAAGCGGGACATGGCGCCCATGTGGCAGTGCTCGCCCGCCCCCTCGGCCTCGGTCAGGGTGACGAGGGTGTGCGGGCAGGTCAGCGCGGCCCGGACCTCCTGCGGCTGGCCGCGGAAGAACTGGTCGTTCTCGGCGTCCAGGACGAGGGTGGGGCAGTCGATGAGCGGGGCGACGCCGTCGAGGGTGTAGTCGGAGGTGCGGCGCACGTAGTCCGCCACCGAGGCGGCGCCGAACGTCCACACCCCGTTGCGCATGGCCCAGCGCACCTGGGTGCTCACCTGCATCATCAGACCCATGACGGGCTCGACCAGGTCGTCCCGGCCGTCCTCGATCCACTCGCGGAGGAACGGCGGGACGAGCCGCGCGTGGGCCTCCCCGAAGCTGTACAGGCCGTCGTCCAGGACCAGGGCGGCCACGCGGTGGTCGTGGGCGGCGGCGCGGGCGGCGAGGTACCCGCCGAGGCTGTAGCCGAACAGGGCCAGCCGGTCGGCGGCGATCTCGGGGCGGGTCAGGGCGTGGTCGACCACCGGGGTCACCACGGCCTCCCAGTCCGGGCGGAAGACCAGTCCCTGTTCGCGCAGTGCCGCGCCCTGGCCCGGACCGTCGTACGCGAGGACGTTGTAGCCGCGGCGCAGCGCGGCCGCGGCGACGGCGAAGTACGCCTCCTCCAGTGTGGAGTCGAAGCCGCTGGTGAACAGGAGGGTGGGGCGCGGGGCTCCGGAGTCGTCGACGAGGAAGAGGTAGCCGGGCAGCTCGGTGTCCTGGTAGGGGATGCGGACGGCTTCGACCGGGGTGTCCATGAGGGCCGCGGCGGCGGCGAAGGTGTCCCGGGAGAGCGCGGAGAGGGCCTTGGCCTCGGGGTCGTTCGCGGGGTCGTCGCGGCGGTAGAACTCGGCGGTGCGGTAGTAGTTCGACGCCCGCAGCAGGGCCTCGCGGGCGCTGACCCTGTGCCCGGCCGCCAGGGCGCGGCCGCCGATGCCGTGGGCGCGCTCGGCGGCGGCCTTCCACTCGCGCAGCCAGGCCTCCTCGTCGCCCTCGCCGATGTTCCGGGCGACGGCCACGACCTCGCCCACGTCGGCACCGCCGTAGTTGGCGAATCCGGCGGCGCGGAGCGCTTCGAAGGAGAACGACTCGTCCTCGAAGAGGAATCGCATGGGTGCTCCCCAGATTGTCGAGACGGAACGGTTCCGTCTCGACAAGACGCTAGACCTCTTCCAGTCGAGACGCAAGCGTTCCGTCTGGTGTAGGTTCGGGGAATGTCCAGCACGCCCGCGCCCCCGCCCGCGACCCCCGGCCCCTCCGGGCAGCCCGCCCGCCGGACGCCCGGCGGCCCGGTGCTCCAGGACTCCGTGACCGAGGCCATCGCCGAGGCGTTCTTCGAGGAACTGGCCGCCGTCGGCTACGCCCGGCTCTCCCTGGAGACAGTCGCCAAGCGGGCCGGGGCCGGCAAGGCCGCCATCTACCGCCGCTGGCCGTCCAAACTCGACATGACCATCGCCCTGATCCGCGCCGTGGCCGTCGACGCCTCCGAGATCAAGGACACCGGCACCCTGCGCGGCGACGTCCGCGCCTTCCTCGCCGAGCTCGCCGGGGCACTGCGCCACCGGCTCCCGTCGAGGATCATCCCCGACCTGCTCGCCGAGGGCGGCCGCAACCCCGAGCTGGCCCAGGAGCTGATGACCGCCGTCCGCGACACCCGCCGCAGCAAGGCCACCCGGCTGCTGGAACGGGCGGTCGAACGCGGCGAACTCCCCGCCGACGTGGACCGCGAGCTCGCCCTCGACCTCCTCGCCGGCCCGCTGTACTGGCGCCTCGCGGTCGTCCACACCGAGACCGCCCCCGACTACCTCGACCGGCTCACCGACAAGCTCCTCGCCGCCTTCGTCGCCTGACGGCCGCCACCGCCGGTCGCCGCCCGCCGTGACCGGCCCGGTCGACCGGCCGCGGCGGGGCCCTCCGCGGGCCGGGCCTTCAGGCCCGGTGGGCGGCCGGGCGCTCCGGGGAGGCCTCGGCGAGCGCCCGGGTGACGGCCTCCACGCCGTCGCGCAGCCCGTACACCGGGGTGGCCGGCTGCTGGCGCCAGGACTCGTCGATCCCGCCCGCGTCCACGGTGTCGAAACCCAGCTCGTCGACCAGCGCCCGGACCACCCGCTTGGCCTCCTGGTCGTCCGAGGCCACCGGCACGGCGAGCCGCTCCGGGTCGCCCGCCGGGCGCGGGCGCTCCAGCAGGTCCTGGGCGTAGGTGCCGTTGAACACCTTCACCACCCGGTGCCCGAGGTGCTGCTCCGTCCAGCGGCTCTCGGTGAGCCCGCCGTCCTCGATCGCGTCGATCCGCCCGTCGCGCTCCTTCGGGTAGTAGTTGCCCGTGTCGATCACCGCGACGCCCTCGGCGGCCCCGTCCAGCAGCCCCGCGGGCAGGTCCGGCACGTTCTTCAGCGGCACCGTCACCACCACGACCTGGGCGCCCCGGGCGGCCTCGGAGACCGTCACCGCCGTCGCCCCGGTCTCCTCGACCAGTTCCTTGAGCGTCTCCGGGCCGCGGGAGTTGGCCACCGATACCTCGTGACCGAGCGCGGTCAGCCGCCGCGTCAGGTTGCCGCCGATGTTGCCCGCGCCGATGATGCCGATCTTCATGGGAAGTCTCTCTTCGCGAGTGCCGTGTGGGACCGTCGCCTTGGCCCAACCACCGCCCGGGCGCCCCGATTCCCGGCCCGGAGGGTGGTTTTCCGGGACCTACGGTGACGGCGGGCCTGGTACCTCCCCGGCGCCCGCCGCGAGGGTGGACGCCATGAACCACACCTCCTCCGAACCCGTCGTCCTCGTCACCGGCGGCACCAGCGGCATGGGCCTGGCCACCGCCCGCCACCTCCTCGACACCGGCGCCCGGGTCGTCGTCACCGGCCGCGACGACGCCCGGCTCGCCCGCGCCTCGGCCCGGCTCGACGCCGGCGACCGGCTGCTCGCCGTCCGCGCCGACGCCTCCGTACCGGCGGACCTCGCCCGCCTGGCCGACACCGTGCGGGACCGGTACGGCAAGCTCGACGGCGTGTTCGCCAACGCCGGCGTGGCCGCCTTCCAGCCGGTGGACGAGGTCACCGAGTCCGACTTCTCCCGGCTCGTGGACACCAACCTCAAGGGCGTCTTCTTCACCGTGCGGCACGCCCTGCCCCTGCTCGACGCCGCCGGGGGCGGATCCGTCGTCCTCAACGCCTCCTGGACCCCGCACCGCGGCCTGCCCGGCGCCGCCGTCTACGCCGCCACCAAGGCCGCCGTGCTCAGCCTCGCCCGCACCCTCGGCAGCGAACTCGCCGGGCGCGGCATCCGGGTCAACTCGGTCAGCCCCGGCTACATCGTCACCGAGATGTTCCACGCGGCCGTCCCGGACCCGGCCGACCACGAGCCCATCCGCGGCCACGTCCCGCTCGGCCGGCTGGGCACCGCCGAGGACGTCGCCGAGACGGTCGCCTTCCTGCTCTCCGCACGCTCCTCGTACATCACCGGGCAGGACATCGTGATCGACGGCGGCCTCGTCCCGGCCTTCCCGTCCCTCACCGGCTGAGCACCCCCCGTGCCTGGTCCCCACAGGGCCAGGCACGGGCCGCCCGCAGGAGCGAGAATCCGTTCCGTGAACCCGAGCAGCGCCCTGAGCGAATTCCTCCGCACCCGCCGTGCCCGCCTCCGGCCCGAGGACGTCGACCTCCCCGACTACGGCGGCCGCCGCCGCGTCGCCGGGCTGCGCCGCGAGGAACTCGCCCACCTCGCGGGCGTCAGCGTCGACTACTACACCCGCCTCGAACAGGGCCGCGTCGGCAATCCGTCCGACACCGTCCTCGACGCCGTCGCCCGCGCGCTGCGCCTGGCCCCCGACGAGTCCGGCCACCTCCACCGGCTCGCCCGCCCCGCGGCCCGGCCCCGCCGCCGTCCCGTCCTCCGCCAGCAGCCGCGCCCCTCGCTGCTGCACCTGCTGGACCAACTCCACCACACCCCGGCCGTGGTGATGGGCCACCGGATGGACATCCTCGCCTGGAACCGCGCCGCCACGGCCCTCTTCGGCGACTACGGCGCCCTGCCCGCCGAGGACCGCAACATCGCCCGCATCACCTTCCTCGACCCGGCCTCCCGCGAGCTCTACGCCGACTGGCCCGCCTGCGCCCGGGAGAACGTCGCCTTCCTCCACCTCGAAGCCGGCCGCCGCCCCGACGACCCCCTGCTCGCCGAACTCGTCGGCCGGCTCTGCCTCGGCAGCGAGGAGTTCCACCGGATGTGGGCCGAACACCCGGTCGCCGACAAGACCTCGGGCCGCAAGGCCTTCCACCACCCGCTCGCCGGCACCCTCGACCTCGCCTACGACACCCTCCGCCCCGCCGACGACCCCGGACAGGCCCTCGTCACCTACACCGCCACCCCGGGCTCGCCCTCGGACGACGGCCTGCGGCTGCTGCTGTCCTGGGCGGCGTCGCGCTGAGGGGTCCGCGCCGGCCCGGGTCCGTCGTCGGGTTCGGGTTCGGGTTCGGGGCCGCGGGTGACGGCGTGCAGGTTCTCCCTGGCCTGGACGGTCGACGGGTGGTCCGGCCCGAGGACGCGGTCGAGGTCGGCCGCCGTCCGGCGGAGCAGCTCCACCCCCTGATCCGGCTCGCCGGTGTGCAGGTACATGACCGCGAGGTTGTTGCGGGAGGTGAGGGTGTCGGGGTGGTCGCCGCCGAGGACGCGGTGGCGGTCGGCGACGACCTGTTCCTGCAGGCCGATGGCGTCCTCGACCCGGCCGGCCTCCAGGTAGGCGGCGGCGAGGTTGTTGCGGGAGGTGAGGGTGTCGGGGTGGTCGCCGCCGAGCTCGCGGTGGCGGTCGGCGACGACTTGTTCCTGCAGGCCGATGGCGTCCTCGACCCGGCCGGCCTCCGCGTAGGTGACGGCCAGGTTGTTGCGGGCCATCAGGACGGTGGGGTGGCCGTCGTCGTGGAGCCGCCGGAGGTCGGCGAGGACCTGCTCCTGGAGGCCCATCGCCTCCTCGGTGCGCCCCGCCTCCCAGTACGACTGCGCGAGGTTCCCGCGGGCCGCGAGCGTGTCGGGGTGGTCGTCGCCCAGGATGCGCGCGCTCGTGCCGGAGAGCTCGCTCCAGTACTGGACGCCGGTGCTGTACAGGCCCGCCCGTACGAGGCTGGCGCCGCAGCGGAACAGGAGCAGGTGCATCCCCAGCGGCTGCCGGATCAGGCCGGCGGGCCCGTGTCCGACGAGCACGTCGGTGTTGGCCCGCAGCGTCGCGGCCAGTCCGTGGACGCCGTAGTCCGTGCTCGGCCACAGGCCGAGCAGGGCCTCGGCGAGCGCGAGGCGCGCCCCGGCCGTTCCGGGGTGCACGTCGAGGGCCGCGCGGGCGGTCAGCGCGTGGAGGCCCACCTCCCGGTGGGGCGTCTCGGTGAGGCCGAGGAGGCTGTAGTTGTGCAGGACGGCGAGTGCCTCCGTGGCGTCGTCGGCCGTGACGGGAGCGCCGTGGGCCTCGCCGAGATACTCCAACACCGCTTCGGCGTGCCAGAGTCGCTCCGGGTGGCCGGCCGGGTCGAGGAGCGCGGCGAGGTGGAGGACGGGCCCGGCGAGGCCGACCGGCTCCTCCTGCCGGGCGGCGTCGAGCGCCAGGAGCAGGGCCGCCGCGACCGGGCCCCGGTAGCCGTCGGCGCCGGCGCGGGTGGGGAGGACGGTGTCCAGGCTGCGGGTGCGGTCGCGGAACAGTTCGAGGTAACGGCCGCAGCTGCGGCGGGTGTTCACCATGTAGGCGGCGGCGTGGGCCAGGGCGAGCGGCAGATGGCCCAGTTCCTCCGCGAGTTCACCCGCGTGCTCGTCGAGGAAGCGGGCGCACTTCGCGCGTTCCAGCCGTTCGCGGAGGTAGGCCGCGGACTCGGCGGGGGAGTACGTGGTGACGTCGACGAGCTCCCGGCCGCCGCCCGAACTGGCCGCTCCCCGGTGGCGGGTGGTCGCGATGACCCGCCCGCGTCCGCCCCGGCCGGTGCTCGGCCACAGTTCCTCGGGCGTGTGCTCGGTGGTGTTGTCGAGGACGATCAGCCAGCTGCGGTCGGTGGCGGCGAGCCAGGCCAGGAATCGCTCGGCGTCCTGCTCGGCCTCGCCGTTCGCCCCGGGAGCCCGCACCGTCACGGCGGCCCGCGCGTACAGCTCCGTCACGGCGGACGGTTCGGCGGCGTCGGCCCACAGCACCAGGTCGGTTCCGGTCTCGACGGCCTCGCGCGCGTAGTGCGCCGCGAGCTGGGACTTGCCGACGCCCCCGCCGCCCGCCAGCACCTGGCTGAGCACCACCGTCCCGTACCGCCCGCGCGCCTCGTCGATCTCCCGCCGCAGCTGCGCCCGGGGCTGGAAGGCCGTCGCCCTCGGCGGGATCCGCCCGACCACCACCGGCCACCGCAGCGGCTCGGCGCCCGGCGCCGCGTACTGGTGGAAGGTCATCTCCCCGGCCTGGTAGGCGTCGCCCCGTACGGTGGCGCCGCCCTCGATGGCGTTCCTGGCCTGCCACTCCCGCACCTGCTCGCCCCCGCCACCCGGCCCGCCGACTCGGCTTCCACGACTCGGCTTCCATTATGGGAGCCGGAACGCCACCGCCGTGCCGCCCGGACTGCGGGCGGCACGGCGGTGGGACAACCGTGCGGGTCAGGACGCGAAGTAGCCGTTCAGGTCGGCGATCACGTGGGTGTCCCCCCAGTTGTTGAAGAACGTCACCCGGCCGTCCACCACCGGGACGACGACCATGTTGGCCCTGGTCTGTCCGGCGGTGAAGTTGATGTTCGACACGGCCGGGCGGGCGGTGCCGTGCGGGTGGACGATCAGGTGGCTGTCGGCCGTCGGCTCGGTGACCGTGACGTTCAGGACGACCGCGGTGACACCGGTGGCCGGCACGCCTTCGAGCGCGGTGACCGGCACGCTGACGATGCCGCCGCCGCCCACCGTCCCGGCCCGCGCGCCGACACCGCCACGGGTGTCCAGCAGCCGGACCGGGGTGGTCGGGGAGAACGCCGAGCCGGAGCCGCCGTAGTAGCCGGTGACGTCGGCGATCAGGTCGACCTCGCCCGCGCTGTTGCGCAGGTCGACCTTGCCGTTCACCACGGGGACCGTCACCAGGTTGGCGACGATCTTCCCGGCCTCGTAGTTGAGGTTGGAGACGTCGGGCAGCGGCCGGCCGTCGGGGTAGACCGTGACGTGGCCGGACCCGGTGGGGTTGACGGCGGTGACGTTCATGACGACGGCGGTGACGCCGGTGGCCGGGACGCCCTTCACGCCGGCCACCTGGAGGCCGACGACGCCGCCGGGGCCGACCTTCTGGGCGGGGGCGCCGGTGCCGTCCCGGGTGTCCAGGAAGCGGGCCGGGGTGATCGGGGAGAACGCCGAGCCGGTGTCCCCGTCCGTGTAGTAGCCGGTGACGTCGGCGATCAGGTCGACCTCGCCCGCGCTGTTGCGCAGGTCGACCTTGCCGTTCACCACGGGGACCGTCACCAGGTTCGGGACGATCTTCCCCGCCTCGTAGTTGAGGTTGGAGACGTCGGGCAGCGGCCGACCGTCGGGGTAGACCGTGACGTGGCCGGACCCGGTGGGGTTGACGGCGGTGACGTTCATGACGACGGCGGTGACGCCGGTGGCCGGGACGCCCTTCACGCCGGCCACCTGGAGGCCGACGACGCCGCCGGGGCCGACCCGCTGGGCGGGGGCGCCGGTGCCGTCCCGGGTGTCCAGGAAGCGGGCCGGGTCGATCGGGACGAACCGGCTCCGGGTGGCCGTGGTGGGGGCGGTCACGGTGAAGGCGTTGGGGAGCGAGACTCCGTAGACGCCGTCGAGTTCGAGGTTGTAACTGCCCGGCGCCAGGCCGTTGGTGTCGAGCAACACGTCGATCGCGGTGCCGTCGGCGTTCACCGAGAGCGTTTGCGGCCACTGCGTGCCGGAAGTGCCGCTGCCCACCAGCTTGGCCTTGCTGCCCAGGTTCAGCCCGGTGCCGCGGACCACGGCCTGGACCCTGGTGCCGGCGGCGCCGGTGGAGGGGCTGACCGAGGTGAAGGTGGGCCGCGGCATCGGTCGGGGGCAGGAGGAGTCGCAGACACCCTGCAGGCTGTACTCGACCGGCAGGGCCGTCGCGCCGGGGCTCATGACCAGCACGGCCTGTCCGGTGTCGCCGGATGCCTTCGTCAGACACTGGGCACCGAACCCGGTGCTGTTCCAGCACGCGGTACCGTCGTAGTGACGGGTCCAGTGGGCGCCGCTCAGCAGGCTGAAGTCGGGCTGCGCGCTGGTGACGCTGCTGCTGGTGCCAA